>CAXUMK010000303.1:0-6754 GCA_964251885.1 uncultured Segetibacter sp.
ATGTTCCGGGCAGTGATAAGGAGAAGAAAAACAAGACAGATAAGGTAGATGCAGTGACACAATGATGTACCAACAAAAAAACCAATGTTCGTCCCCAAAAACTCTTAAGTTGACACTTATGCACCTCAGGCGGGGCAAAGTCTGATAATGATGCAACCAGGCACACGTTGCTTTTTTGTACACCGAATGCTTCGTCTTTACCAACTATAAATAAGTACTTGTTCCCATAGTGCAGTTATTTGCGGGTTCATTTTCTGAGGGTAAAATAAAACTTTTGTCTGCACGTATAAAGTCGTACTCTATAACAATATCAAGGTCGGCCGGAAGAAGATAATCACATAACATCAGCACTATTTTCTCCTGCTGGCGGTCGCCTGTAAAGTGGTTAACAACATCGGCAGACATAGGGCCAAATGTGATGACTATTTCAGAAAAGCATCCACCATCAACAGCACTGCCTGTTGTAATGTCAATGCCAAGCGAGCCTCCTCCGATTACAGAAAAAACAGCAGGCTTTTCTGCAGCCTCAGCCTCAGCCTCATCATGAATGGTCTGGTTTCTTAGTTTTAAGTGAACCGGGGTTAAAAACATCAGTTCAAACAAGGTTGCTATTGCATGCCAGTCGTCTCTTATAGAATGTATCACGGGAAGAAATTGCAGAAAGATATTTGACTGCAAAACGTTCAGGTGCTGAAAAATTTGCCAGTGAGGCGAAAAAATGTTTATCAACTGGTTGTTATGAAACTTTTTGTCGAGCTGGTTTTCATACAGCGCGATCTGTACTCTTGCATTGTATAAAGCTGCATCAAAAGGCAGGAAAAACATTCTTGCCGCTTTTTCTTCAATCCGATGGCGCCGGATACCTTCAATAACCTGCTGTTCCGTTTTTTCGGAGGCATACGAAATAGGATTGTGAAACAGGCCTTCGGGCAACTTGTCGTACAATCCTTCTTTATGCGTTCTTATGAGAATGTACTCTTTGTTGTCATACTCCGAAACCTCGGTCAAAACGCTGTCAATGTCTTTGTTCTGCGGCCTGTTCATTGCGCCTATTGGCACAATCAACACCTGGTCGGCAGGCGTATTATTTTCAATCATTTCGGCTGCTATTACTTCAGCCTTGAAGTCGGTAGTTATGCCATTCAGTTCTTCAGCAAAGAGGTTGGTCAGGTTCATTTAGCACAATTTGAAAGATTATCAGAAGAAAGCTTAGGCGGCAGTTTTTGGAATGATCCTGTAATTGTAGGTCATACCCGACCTCGTCTCCAGTTTAGACTTTAGCTGGTTACATAACTGGAGCCATTCTTCATTGTCTGTCATCTTTTGCCTTGAAGGAGTAAGTATCACATCGATCGTTCGCTTTATTCCTTCCTTGGGATTATCAGAAATGATGAAACCTTTTTTTATAATGACCTCACTTAACCTGTTGCCTAATTCATAAAAGCAAAAGCTCTTTATGTCTTCAACAGTTACTATTCTTTCACGGGTTAGCAAACCATATTTAAAGGCATATAATTTTTCTTCGGACTTCAGTTTATCTTTTCCTCCGGTTGCAGTAGTCAGCAGCATAAGAGAGTCTGGTTTTACAGAAATACCGCTTGATTGCTGTAACCTTGTTCCCGAACGGATGTTATTGGCAAAGTCGGTATTGGTTGTCCAGTATTCCACAAACATCATTTCCTGGTTTTCTAATGGTTTTACTATTATATAATTCGGTATTTCTGTTGCATCGGTAATGGTTGTATTTGTTTTTTGCTCGAGCAATGCAATAAACTGGTTCATCTCCTTTAAAGTGCTGGCAATAAAATCGTGACCAAAAGCTGAAAAAGCCGCGCTTTCGCTTCGCAGCAATTCAAGAAGGTATTGTATTATTTCACGACCGTTTCTGCTGTCGAAGCGTTCTAATCCGCCTGACCGCAAAGTGTATGTTCCCGGCTCTTCATCGCCTGCCTTTCTAAAAGGAATGGCTTTGTAAGTAGTTATTCCATCTGTGAAAGACTTGACAGCAAAAAAACGTTCATTCGCCACGTTTGGAACAGGTATTATATTACGGCCGCTCCGCAGGCGGTATCTCAACTCATTTTTTCTGCAGTTCATAACTGGAAATGCATTAGACTTTACAACTATTTCGTTCAGTAATTCCTGCTGAATGGTTGTGGGGAAAACAACTTTAACCCATAATAATTCTTCGTCTAATTTTTCGAGAGCGGGTTGTGGAAAGAGCTTTTTAAAAATATCAGGATACCTGGTCTTACTTTCTTTTTTTATTTCCAAAATATTATCAGACACAGTCAGAAATTTCTTCTGATAATAATTATTGATGTTTTTCTCGACTGAAGACATAAGATCGGTATCAGTCATATCTGCGTCAGAACTGCTTTTATCCTTTTTTTGCTGATCATCCAACCCAGATGAAACTTTAATTTCGGTGTTATTGATATACCATCTGGTAAAAGGCAGAAACTGGTAAAAAAAGTTGGCGGCAGAGGCATCGACATTCTTTAGATCAAAAAAGAAAGTCATGCCCTTTATATCTGTCACACGTGAATTTGTTTGCAGCCCAAACCATATACAGCATTCATTTAATTGTGCTCCCTTTATCGCCTGAGCAATTAAAAGTTTATTTGAAGCCTGATCAAAAGAATACAGGTTTGCGCCGGTAAACAGGTAGTTTATCTGTGCATCAAAAATTCTTACTTTGCGAATGGCAGAAAAATATACATCGACACTTGCATCAAGCGGCCCGTCTTGTTTTGTGGCTATTTTTTTCTCCGTGTAAAACTGGTCTTCATTACTCAGAAACTCCGATGGCTCGCCGGGCAATGCCTGCATAACCGCATGGGCAGGAGAGGGGGCAGTAAGCAAATCGGGTGCAAGAAGATGAGCCATTTTCTCCAATATTCTTCCTTCTGCATTTCTTATGTCGTTTACCACATCATACAGTTCTGCAGACAGCGCATCGGTCAAAAACTTTACCAGCGGATCGAGTTCATCTGTGTTCTTCGTTTCCCAGTAAGTTAAGGCTATACGAAGCATTCTCGTTTTGATCGCTTCTTTTGAATTATCAATGTCAAAAAACATATCGGTATGTTTAATTAAATTTTTGCTTAATCAAGTGAGAGGGGACTTAAAAAAAGACTTGCGTTAAAGTTATAGGGTTCACCCGTTTTTTTTACGATGCCTTTAAGCCTTATTTCAACTCTCTTTTTTACTTCGGGCAGATTATAGATTGGGTTAACCCGCTCTATTTCAGCAAGCACAACACTTGCCTCTAAGTTAGAAAGTCGGCATTCATGATTTGATACTGACTGCAGGATAGAACTACATAATTTTTTTTCCCATGAGCCCTGGCTAACGATCAGCTCAAAATCGAGGTCCCATATTTCGCAACCGAAAGTTGGATCGCTTCTGAGTTCACCGAACCTGGTCATGATAATAAGCTCGACATTTTTAGAAATGGAAGCCCTGAGATCGCATGTAGGAGCATCTTTCCCTTCCATCAGACTGCCTAACTGAAGGGGAAGTTTATAGTAAAAGTTACTGGCCATGAGCTGGGAAAGTTAAATTAAAAGTTGGGTTGTTTTTTGTCGTGTTTCCTGTAGTTCTACTTTAACAAACTAAAGCCAATTGTTTTTTGTGTGACAAACAAAAGTTTTTCATGTCATCATCGTTGTGTCACTCACTTGTACTTGTATATTTTATGGCATCTTTTTCACCTCTTACCGTTTCATTTTATACTTTCCAACATGCTTTTTCAACTTTGTTAAATTAACATTAATAAATAAATCTTCTTGGTGGTCTTTTCTCCTGTTCGGTGGTAATTGCAGTAAGTCCCGTATCCTTATCTGTATCCGCAACCGTATTTGAACTTACTGCATTTGCCTGAACTTCTTCACTTGTTGTTACAGCAAAATCAGCAGCTACTCTGTTTGTAACCAGCTTAGTTCCGTTAAAAGAAAAATGGAATGCAAATGCAGGATCATCTTCGTCGCTGCAAACAAATTTTTGTACAGGTCCAAAAAATTCTTTCAGTTGTTTTGCATCGCATGTTTTAATAAATTTTATAAAAACATTTGCCGTCCAGAACCTGAAGTAAAATGGTCTGCCTTTTATCTCCTGGATGACAAAACGGCTAAAGTAATTCTGCAAAATGCCTATTGCTTCATTTGATTGAATGATAATTATCTTTTCAAGAGAAATACTTTTATTTAAAAAAAAGACTGAAAGTTTTTCATTATCCACTTCAAAGATAAAAGGAGCAACGTCGTCAGATATTTTTTCCGCAGCGGGAATGAGTGGCTTGAAATTCTTCAATTCTTTTTGCAAAAAAGTAAGCGTATAGTACCCGTTTACTGCCGTATCAAAAAACATGTATTGCATCTTATTGAGTTGTTGTTTCAGGAACTTTATTGGTTACCATTGCATCGTCCTGGTCTTTTCCCGTGTCGGGATTGTAAGTGTTTTTGCCGGATATAGGGAACTGATTTTCGCAACCGTTTTTCTGCATATAATCTATAAAGCCTGTTTGCTTATCGAGGTTGTATTGTATCTCATCGGCGAATGGATTGACTACCTGGTTATGTATGTTATAAATGAAATAGAGCGTGTCTTTATGCAAATCATATTCATGGGGTTTAAAAAAATCTTTCAGACGGCTCAACTGACCGTCAACATGATCTATTGAGTCTTTAAGAGGCTGGTCAAATGTCAACTGCAGTTTACCCAAAAGTGGATCAGCCATTTTGAAAAGATTGTTGGCTGTTATGTCTTTCAGCAATGTTTGAATATCGAGTTTTACGATCCATTTCTGTAATTCTTCCAACACCCTTTTTTTTGAAATGACCATAGGCTGAACGAGGCTGTATATCGCTTCTGCCAATTGTACTTTTTTTTCATCACTTAGATCGCTAACCTTTACTTTTCCATTTTCCATTTCAACTAACTGCTTGGCGGAATCTTCGATCAGTTTACTAATCTTATCAATTTTTCCTTCACTCTGAAACACTTTTAATCTTTCTTTTAAATAATCCGACGAAACAGCAGTAAGTTCTATTGAGTTTCCCTGAACTGCTCCTTTACGGTAAATCTCCTTTAGACCGGCATTGTCAATTATTTGATTAGCCATCGCGATGGACGCTGGTGTTTGATAATCTAAAACTGATATGGCTTTCGTAATTTGTTCTAACAAAGGGCATAAGCAGTTAAATACGCCCATCAGGTCTTGCGGACCTACCTGTCCTCCTCCTGAGACAATGCTTTTAGCCTGGTTTTTGGCAGTGTCGCCAAGGTTAGAAATAAAAGTGCTGAAAGAGTGAGCGCTTTGCGAAGGAACGTTGTCTAATCCATTGAGTGCATCACTAAATTGGGGCAGCTTTCCGGGATCAATAAAAGAAGCGATTTCCGATGCAATCTGCTTAATCATTCCCGTCATTTGTTTTACCAGGTTTTCTATTTCCGGCTTAATCTGGTTAAATTTATCCAGCCCATGCGGGTTACCTATGCCAATCGAACTGCCTTCAAGAAATAAAGAAAGTATTTTTACAATGGTTAATTTTATTTTACCAACAGCAAGCGATAAAGTATTTGAGTTGCTATTTACTATGAACTTTAAAAAGTCATCTGTTGGAGAAAAAAAGGATGTGACCTGCTGAGTTATATCGAGAGGGCAGTTGAAGTGAAATATATCACCTTGGGATTTCAGGCTTGCTTCATTTAGTTTGTGGAAGTCTGAATAGATGGGTGTTCCCACATAAAACACAGACTTCACATACCAGTCCTCAGAGGTGAACTTGCCATCGTTGGCTAATAGCTCTGTCAATTCGTTTATTACGTTTCCACCTTGTCCTATTCCTATTAAATGTATCCTTACCTTGTAATTACTAAAACTGCTTAAGCTGCTTTTTAATTTTTCATTGTACAGCTTTTGCGCAGCTTGTTTTCTTCCATCTGTATCATCTGCGTCGAATTCAAATACATCGATCACTTTGTTATCAGCAAAAATCTTCTTGATGTTTTTATCCGTTTTTGGAATTTTACTATCCCATTCGGAGTAATCATATTTATATTCTTTCTCTGAAGGAGAATCTTTTTTATCTTCTTTGATAAACATTTGTAACCCGGGAATAGAATTCATAGCGCTTTCAACCGCATTTGTCGCACCTTCTACAGCGCCGGTAACCGAACCGATTAAACCGGAGGCGCTTTGCATACCTGCAGCAGAAAAACCACTCGGTGCAGGTTTATATCTTGCGATCACTACTATATGCCTTTCATCTGATTTTTGATGAGTGTCTTTGCCATGAGCGCCTGTTTTTTTATCAGCGCCGCCTAAACCGCCTGCCTGATCATCACTAACAATTCCCATTAACTTATTATTTATTTTTGAATCTTACCGCGCATTGAGAAGAGGTAACACCTGAAATAACAGCGGTTTTACCACTGCCGTCTGTTTTGCCTTTGTGTATTGTTCCGTCTTCTGTTTCAACTTCGTATTCAACGCCACTTATTGGTTTTTCAGCATCGTCAATTAATGTAAACTGGGCAGTTACATCGTCTTTAGTAGCTTTTGGTGCAAGCCCGTCTCCCGATTGTGCCGCTTCGGCTAATGAACTGTTGTTTAGTACTTCAGCAACTTTCTCCGGGTTTTTTACTGCTGCGGCTACTGCACCTGCTGCACCACCAAGCACTGACCCGGAAGCACTTGCACCTCCGCCGCCGCCTCCACCACCTCCGCCACTGCCCATTTCTCCAATGA
>CAXUMK010000304.1:0-6731 GCA_964251885.1 uncultured Segetibacter sp.
AAAAAGCTAAATGACATCCATACGTTACTTCTTGTTTTTCAAAGGGTTAGAGAGGATGTCATTATAAGGTACGAAGCAATCCATAGCTTAGTCGCGATGCAAACATTTGCGCTTTCTCAATTCTTTAGAATATTTTTTTTTTGCTTGTCCAAAAAAGAAACAAAAAAAGACAGTCAGGAAAGATTACATCCCTTTCCTGACGAGGTATTTCAATTAAGCTTTTGTACTACTGTAGTGAAGGACAGCGGTTCCCTGCCTTTATATTTTTCTGCCGTAAGGAGGTTATTGTCTCTCTTTACTGCACAATTCGTTGGACATTTTCTGGTAATCGATCCTTAATACGACATAATATTTCAGGCTTTTTCAACTTAATTGTTCAGCCCACACCACATTTTACCTAGTTCCCTTTTTTTGGCTTTGGAAGTGGAACTTTTTCCTTAGTTACTGTATTAGGTGGAGCTTTTTCATATTCTTTCTTGGTTATAAATTTGCCATCACCATCATCTCTATAAACAGTTTTCTCAGAAGGTTTACTACTCTTTGCCATATTTTTTTATTAGTGTACTAATATATCATTAAAGTTAGATACTTCATAAATTATGTACTAACATTATGTGGATAAAATGATGTTTTAACAGAGACAAGTAACCATGAAATGCAAAAGCTGAAGCCACAGTAGTACTTAGCTTAATCAAGGAACAACGAAAGGAACGGGGCGTTATCGTTCCTTTCTTGATTTTTCTTTGGTTACTTTCTTTTCATCAAGGAAAAGAAAGTGACAGAAAGCTGAATATTGAGAAGGTAATTAGTTTTTTGACACAGCAGCCGCTGCATCATTGTGAGGTACAAAGCAATCTTATGCGTTGAAAGCAGATTGATTGCAGGGGGATTGCTCCGCCAAGCTACGCAAGGGTGCCAATGACGAAGATGGGTATAACCTCTTTGTAACCCAGGAAAACTTTTAGTAAGGGAATTAGAAATTGCGAAAGTCTAAATTTTGCAGAGCTTGTTTTTTATAGCATATACAACAATGCCGGTTGTTGTCTTTACCTGCATTCGGTCCATTATCTTTGTGCGGTAGCCTTCAATGGTTCTTATGCTGTAATGTAATAATTCACCTATTTGCTTACTCGTCTTTTCCTGGCATATCAGTGAAATGATTTGTTGTTCTATATCGTTAAAACAAGCGGGCTTTTTTTCATCAGAAAGGCAAAGCTGGCTTTTGGTTATCAGCTTTTTCCACTGATCTAAAATGCACCTTGAATAAAACCTGACACCATTGGTTGCACAATTGATTGTTTTGAGTATTTCTTCTTTTTCAGCATTTTTTAAAAGATAACCAAACGCTCCGGCTTTCAATATTTCAACCCGTAAATCGTCGTCACCTATCAAAGACAATCCGATTACAGCGGTTTGCGGGTACAACTCTACAATATGCTTTACTGCTGTTACTGCATCCATTTGAGGCATAACAATATCGGTGATTACCACATCAGGTTGCTTTGTTTTTATGATCTCAAAAAGTTTGTTGGGATCATCTGCCCTTTGTTGTATGGTTTCTTCTGCGTTTACACCTGCCCCCTCATTTTTTTCATGCCCGTGTGTAATTAAAATAAGTATATAAAACCATTCTATTGCAGACATACAACTCATACACCTGAATTATCTGATAGGAGAACGTGACCGTTTTTAAATAAAGTTAACAAGACGGTATAACCGGTGTGAGACAGTTCTTTCGTCATTTGGGATAAAGTTTTCTTAGATCAGTATAATTATTAAAAGCTTTTAGTGTTGATATTAGTATTTATTAGAATATTTTTAGAAATTTAATATTGAACTCAGTTAAGGGATTTAATAATTGATTAATGAATGCCGCTTCCTAACCCCTGTTGTGGCATTGATGAAATAAAAAATAATTGTACAAGTGAGTGACACAACGATGTACAATTGAAAAAAAGTGCAGGTAAACAAAAGACTTTCTCCTGTATAGACCTTGATGGGTCAATGACAAAATGAACGGGTGAGCAATTGCACATTTTAATCTGCGTTATGTACGGGATCACTGACTCAACATATGGCCGGATTGAACTTGAAAAGTATGATACGAGTAATCATAAAGGGATATTATTGCCGGGAAGTACAGCATTGCTAAGCAACAGTGAATATGGTAAAATACTCATACAGGAATATGCTGCCGATAAGTTTACAATTCACTACAATGAATTCTCGCTTTCAGTTAAAAACAGGCTTTCTATAGTTACAGAAAGCCACGTGCTGCAAACAACTTCTGCATTACAGACGAAGATTAATCAAAATTTTTCGGGACATAAAGTCACAATAAAGGAAGGGCAGTTTTTACTTGTTCCGGCACCGTCAGAATATAGCGAATTGACTCTGGAAGCGGGAAAGGAAAACCGTCAATTTTTGGTAGGCTATCAAACGTCTCTCGTAGAAGAACTTATTCCTTATTTTCCATTTTTAGAACGCCTGATTAAAGGAGAGCAGGTAAATAGTATCTTTTCAGCTATCTCTGTAAGATGGATGCCGGGGGAAGTATCTGACATCATTAATCAAATTCTGCACTGTTCTTATGAACCTGTTTTAAGAGATTTTTTTTTCGACGATAAAGCGGGGGACTTACTTTTTTATATGCTTGTAGAATTAAGCAAAAAGAAACCTGTTTTTAAGGATATGTCACCATCCGACATAGACAAGGTACATGCGTGCCGTGCTATTATCCTAAGTGATTTGTCGCAACATTTTAATATATCGAAATTGGCCCGTAAGGTGGGTATTAATGAATTCAAATTGAAAACAGGGTTTAAGCAGCTTTTTGGAGTTGGACCTTTTGCGTTCTTAAGAAAAGAACGAATGAATAAAGCATACGATTTATTGTTAAATACTGACAAGCCGATAAAAGATATTCAATATATAGCGGGTTATGCAAGTCTCACATCCTTTGTCGGTGCTTTCAGGAAGTTTTTTGGAAGAACACCAGGCGACATACGTTACAGGTGATTTTATTTTTCGCCGAGTGTTGATCGAAGTAAGCATTCGCATATACTAAATAAAGAAAACTAAATACCGTTTGACATATAAATGAATTTTTCAATGACATGCTAATGGACAACCTTTATATCTTCAAAAATAAGTATGAAAAAACTTCCCCCTTATATCACTGAAGTATTAGCTGCCTTATTGATTTTACTATTTGTTTATACTGCATTAAGTAAATTGATTAACGTAAACACCTTTGAAAATGCTTTATCTGAATCCCCTGTATTAGATAAATATGCTCACAGTATAGCAGTAATCCTTCCATTAACTGAGCTTATAACCTCTGTGTTGCTTTTTATACCTGCACATAGAGAAAAGGGATTTGTTTTATCTTTTTTCCTATTGTTTTCCTTTACTTTCTATATAGCCTGCATGTTGCTTTTTGCTCTGCCTCTTCCTTGTTCCTGCGGGGGAGTGCTTCAGAGCTTAACCTGGCCGCAGCACCTCATATTCAATTGCTTCTTCACTTTTCTATCCGCTTTGGGATGGTTAATTGAAAGTAAAAATAAGATCAATTCTTTCAAGACTTTTATTGCAATAAAACAGGTTGGCAGCCGAAAATCCTGAGAAAAAGAAGTAGGCAAATTTTAAACTTCAAATATTTTCCAAGCATGAAAAAGTATTCGTTGAGTATTATCGCTGTTTTATTAGCCGTCGGCTTAAGCGCTTTTAGTATGAAAAGTAAAACTATTGTAAAAAATAGCAGTCAGAAGTACTTTATTTATACCGCATACCCGAGCAATACTTCCGCGGATTTAAATAACCCTGCAAACTATACTCCTACTACTAATGATGGACAGGATCAATTAGTTTGCAGTGGAACAGGAAAACGCTGTGGGGTTTATGCAACAGATGACGGTTCAGGAGAACCTGTGTTGTCAGGTGCTACAATCTTTCAAAGGCAATAACTGGATCTTTAAAATACAGCCGTGCAGCACGCACGGTTGTATTTTTTCTTTAATTGCTTACTGCACCTTTTTCGGAAATAACCAATATTTTCATTTCCTTTTCCTGTTCAATCAGGTCAAGACCATATCGCCTCAATTCCTTCTTAACTTTAGGAATATTGTTCAAATTTGCATTGATTTTGATATCAATATTATAAGAGTATTCCGTTCCATCAATTAAAGGCATTTTAAAGGCAGGGTTAGCATTAATGATTTCTGCGATAAGGCTTCCAACAGGAAGATTTTTTTGAACAAACAAATTATCCTTTTTAATGATTTTGTGTGGTCCGCCTGCACTTTTAATATCTTTTTTACGATTCTTTATTAAAACAAGGCAATTAACTTTACGTTGTTCCACCTGGGCTTTATAAGGGAAAAAACTCATCAGGTCACTTTGCATTTTAGCATACAATTCTTCCTTATTATAAACGGGAATACTTGATTCATACGAAAACAGGTTATGAGAAATCCATGAATCCAATAAGGAATCATTTTTTGGATAATTGAAATTGTCAGGATGCGTGACATTCAGTATTACCGTGTTGTCGTCATCAAATTCAATATCATACACAGAATTACTAAAGGCTGTTTTATATAGAAAAAGCAAAGGCATATTAACAATACTAAGTCCTATAGTTTTTGTCAGTGTATCAATTTTTTCTCCATAATTACTTCCACCAAATTCATTTATCCAATTAAGTATAAGCGAATAAGAAGCTACATGGTTCAATAACCTGCCGTTCCCTTCTTTCAATAATGAAGCTTTTCTGTCAAAATTCTGGAGTTCTGTTTTTTTGCTCAATTCCAGTTTGGTCCCGGCCACTGCAGCCCTGATATTAGCCTCATTGGTATTGTATCCTGCAGTTACCTGTCTTACTATACTGTTTTTATCAATCCAGACAGAATGAGGGAAGAGAGTATGGGGAAATAACTTGCTAAAAATTGTGTCGCTTACTATACTGAGAAGTTTAGGTTGCTTCACCGACGACCTGTCAAAAAGTTTTGTTATTGCTGCTTTATTATTTTGGGTAACAAGAATAATTTGAACCTTGTTTCTAAATTTATTCTGAAGCGATTCTAATTTAGGCATACTCTCGATACAGCTTTTGCACCATACGTCCCAAAAGTCTATAATGACTAATTTACCTTTGAAATCATACACATTCTTTTCGGTACCTGTTTCGTATGCTATAGTTCCCAAAGGGATATTGGAAATGGTATCCCCTATTGATAAGGGATGGACAATACCAGGTTGAGCTAAAGTGTAAGAAAAAGAATTAGCGAATACTATAACAAATAGTACTTTATAAATAAGTCCCACAGTTTTAAATTGAAAATTTATGAAAACATGTATGATACTGTTCTAATAACCCGGATTTTGGGTCAGAGAACCGTTTAGAAGTATTTGATCATTTGGAATAGGCCATAACTTGTCAGTAGGTTGCCATGTGGCAGGCTTTAATGCGCCAAGAACTGCATTAGAACGATCGGTTCTGTTTAAGTCAAACCACCGGTGTCCCCATTCTATACATAACTCAATTTGCCGTTCATGTTCTGTTATAGCCAGTATTTCTGAAGAAGATGTTGACGTAGTATCAGATAATCCTGCTCTTTTTCTAATAACATTTATATCAGTCAATGCACTGGAAATATCATTCAATTTAGCACTCGCTTCCGCCCTGATAAGGTATTGCTCCGCCAGTCTCAGCACCATGTAATATTCCGTTAACGGCGCTCTGTTACCATATATTTTATATTTGTTTGGATAATTAACCGTTTTATTTAAATATCTTCTGGAACCTATCCATGCAATTTTCCGGTTGTCATTAGCTTCAAAAGCATTTAATAAAGCAGGAGTGATCAAATAAGTGGGCGTAGAACTATTTGATGCAGGCAGCGTTGCATTTCCTTCCCAGGTATTGTAAATTGGATTAACAGGCTGTAATTGCCATATTGCTTCATTGCTATTCTTTAAGAAAACCTGGTTTAAATCGGAAGCAAGATTATAAAATCCTGAATTTATCACTGCAGCAGCCTGCTGTTTAGCATTTGTCCAATCTTTTGTATACAGATATACTCTTGCAAGCAAAGCTGCAGCTGCCCATTTATTAGGCCTTGTTTTTTCGTCATTAAGATAGGATGTACCGAGAGTGTTTTGAGCATCTGTAAGATCTGTAATTATAGACTGATAAATGGTTGACGCAGGTGTCCTGGATAAACCGGCATTTATTTTATAGTTTGAAGTTGTAACTAAAGGAACATCTCCAAAGAGATTCACAAGATGAAAATAACAGAATGCTCTTATAAACTTTGCTTCGCCTGTTAAAGAGCTTTTTACAGAGGTTGAAAGAGCTGCCGATGCTTCAAGCTGTTCTATAGCTAAATTAGCAGCATAAATATATTTATAAGCAGGCTGCCAGAAATATGTTGTAAGATTTGTATGATTGCTAATGGTAATTTGATTATTAACAAACTCGTCTCTTGTGCTGGGGGAGTAATAATATAATTCATCTGCACTCATACCAGCGTATAAAGTGGTATAACCGCTGCAGAATTGTTGGCTGCCTCTCATCATTTCACTGTATATACCTGTAATAGTTGACGTAGCAGTGGCATCGTTATCGAAAGGCAAGGGATTAACGAGTTGGTTTGCAGGTGGGTCAATTTGAAGATACTTCTTACAGGATGCTAATCCTGTGATCAATACCATTAAATATAATAGAGACA
>CAXUMK010000305.1:0-6701 GCA_964251885.1 uncultured Segetibacter sp.
TATTCCTTTTTTTAAAAGACCCGCACTCAAAGCATTCACTGTTTCCTGCGCTTGTTTTGTGCTGTAAGGTTTCCACTTTCCATCGATCTTTGCAGCAAGCATATCCTCTTTTGGAAACTTAGCCAACTGGTAATCCAAACAGTCGAACAATCTTTTTAGTTCCATATAACACTCGTTAGATTTTTTTTCTTTTTGGGCTGGGCGAAAGTAATTCTATTTAAACACCGTTGCTGCCTGCCCCGCTTTTTGGCGGGGTCGCACACTTCGTCTGAAGGTACTTTCCTTGGCAAAAACAAAGCCGTCATTGCGAGGAGGAACGACGAAGCAATCCCCCAACAATAGTAAGCCTGTTCAAACACAAATGGGATTGCTTCGTACCTCGCAATGACGAACAACTTCGTGCCTTGCAATGACAAAGAACTTACTTTTTTCTTTAAATTATTTTTAGGTGTTTGGGCTTTCCTGCTGCTTCTTCAAATTTTCATATTCTTCGTCAGCAATGTCTTTTTTGCTGCCTCTGTAACTACCAAAATATTGCATGGCAAGACTAAGCCCCCAGCCAAACATAACCCATACCGGCCACGGAGTACCTGTAAAACCCGTTATTCTTCCCGAAGTAAACCACTATATTAGCCACAAAAAAAGAATTACCACAGCATAAGAGTAAAGGCTCTTTATAAAGCTGACTTTCCTGCGCGCCTGCCTCTGCAGAGGCTCATCGTTGGTTTCGTTCATGGCAACTGATTTAAGCATTAAAATAAGCATATTGCCACGAATAAAAAAAGTTTTAAAGAATACGGTAAACTGAAGGGAAAGCGAAAGTAATGCGAAGTAAAGAAGGAATATTTTAATGAATGATTGCAGAAAATGGATAGGTCACGTCAAAAACGTTTTAATTCATAATCATCCTGACACATCCGCGTTCCATAATACAACATTTACTTCCTGCAAAAGTCAATCACTTTATCTTTAGGCAGTCTTCAAATTGAAGTTATAAATTATGTTATCCCGATTTATTACCCGTGTACTTCTTACTGCACTTGCAGCATTGATTGTTTCTTATGTTTTAAGCGGTGTTCATATCAATGGCATTCAAACTGCTATAGTGCTTGCCATTGTGCTGGGCTTGCTCAATAGTTTTATCAAACCTATTCTCATTATACTTACCTTACCCATCACTGTAGTTACTCTCGGACTGTTTTTGATAGTTATAAACATATTGATTATAAAATGGGCTTCTGACCTGGTAACAGGTTTTAGCGTCGACGGATGGTGGTCGGCCTTTTTATTCAGTTTATTGCTTTCTTTTGTCTCTTCTGTATTAGAGGGACTGACAGGCAGTAATAAAAAACAGTAAAGCGAATCATGTATTTCGACCGTAAACATTTAACTGATGAACAACTGACATCATTCTATAAAAGTCTTTTGTTACCAAGATTGATTGAAGAAAAAATGCTTGTCCTGTTACGGCAGGGCAGAATAAGTAAATGGTTTAGCGGCATAGGCCAGGAAGCCATTTCTGTGGGAACTACACTTGCCCTGCAGCACGACGAATGGATGATGCCTTTACACAGAAATTTAGGTGTTTTTACCACACGTCAAATGCCATTGCATAAATTATTTATGCAATGGCAGGGCAACAAAGATGGATACAGCAAAGGTCGAGAGCGCAGCTTTCATTTCGGCTCAAGAGAACATTACATCTGCGGTATGATCTCTCATCTCGGCCCCCAGCTTGCTATCGCCGACGGAGTTTCTTTAGCTTATAAATTAAAAAATGAAAGTAAAGTTTCAGTTGCATTTACAGGCGATGGAGGAACCAGTGAAGGTGATTTTCACGAAGCATTAAATGTAGCCGCAGTATGGGATTTGCCGGTCATTTTCATAATAGAAAACAATGGCTATGGATTAAGTACTCCTGTCAGTGAGCAATACAGGTGTGAACGACTGGTCGACAAAGCAAAAGGCTACGGAATGGAAGGTGTAAGAATCGATGGCAATAATATTTTAGAGGTGTATGATACTATTAAAGGTGTGAGAGAATACTGCATAAAAAATCAAAAGCCTTATTTAGTAGAATGCATGACTTTTAGAATGAGAGGTCACGAAGAAGCCAGCGGAACGAAATACGTACCCAAAGAACTATTTGAAGAATGGGAAGCCAAAGACCCGGTTAAAAGACTTGAAGAATATCTGCTTTCGCAGAACTTGCTCAATGCAGGTACGACGCAGCAAATAAAAGATGAACTGAAAGAGTATATAGATTCAGAATTAAAAATTGCTTTTGCAGCCCCTTCAATCATTCCAGATACGCATGCTGAATTAGCTGACATCTATGCTCGTCTTAGGAAAGATGAAGGTCATCCATCTCCAAATCAACATATCCCCAAATCAGAAATCCCTCCCTCACGTGTTCTTCGTTTTGTTGATGCAATTAAAGAGGCTTTGTATCAGTCAATGAAGCAGCATTCTAACCTCGTATTAATGGGGCAGGATATTGCGGAGTATGGAGGAGCCTTTAAAATAACAGAAGGTTTTGTGGATGAGTTTGGTAAAGAAAGAGTTCGCAACACGCCACTATGCGAAAGTGCAATTGTGGGTGCAGCTTTGGGACTGAGCCTCGAAGGTTTTAAAAGCGTAATGGAAATGCAGTTTGCAGATTTTGTAACTGCGGGTTGTACCCAGATAGTAAATAACCTGGCAAAAATTCATTACCGATGGCAGCAAAATGCAGATGTAGTCATCCGGATGCCAACAGGTGGTGGAGTAGGAGCAGGTCCTTTTCACAGCCAAAGCAATGAAGCATGGTTTGTGCATACTCCCGGTTTAAAAGTGGTTTATCCATCCTCTCCTGCGGATGCAAAAGGTTTATTAATTGCAGCCATTAATGATCCCAATCCCGTATTGTTTTTTGAGCACAAAGCCTTGTACCGAAAAATAAGTGGCGAAGTTTCTGAAGAATTTTTTGAGATTGAAATAGGCAAGGCAAAGCAAATACAGGAAGGTACTGATATATCCATTATCACTTATGGTATGGGTGTTCATTGGGCGCTTGAGTATGCTGAAGACAATCCTAAGATAGCTTTAGACATTCTTGATTTGCGAACCTTGCTTCCGCTTGATTATGATGCCATAAAAACTTCTGTTGAGAGAACAGGAAAAGTTTTGATCCTGCATGAAGATACTTTAACAGGTGGCATAGGCGGAGAGATAAGTGCGTGGATAAGTGAACACTGTTTCGAACGGTTAGATGCACCTGTTATCCGCTGTGCTTCGTTAGATACTCCTGTTCCTTTTAATGCTGATCTTGAAAAGAATTTTATGGCTTTACACAGATTAGATGCTTCACTAAAACACCTCTTACATTATTAATTATTTTAGTGTCATAATTACCCAATACGTTGTAGTCTGAGAAGCACTTTTTTAAATACCTGCACCGATAAAAAAACTTAATAAAAAATTTTTTTAGTTTAAAAAATACTTCATCTTTACAATCCTTTAACAAACTAACAGTTGTTAGTACTTTTAAAAAGTTCTTATCTTACTAATTAAAAATAAGCGAAAGCATGTATAACATGTAAGGATCAAAATATACTTATCCCGTTATAAAAATGCAATTGCTTAGAAAAGATTCAAATAATACTTTTCACAGTAAGAAAGAAAAAACAAAAGTTTCTTAAACGCTACAGTTGTATGGTAAAAGAGAGCTGGCCGGCCTTTAACGATTGCTTGCACTTTTATGTTTATGCCAGCTCTTTTTTTTAATTCAAATTCTTTCGCCAACTAAATTGTGTTTCTTTCTTTTAATAGCTGCAAAATTTTTTATAAAAAAATGGACAACAGAAAAACTATTGTCCATGATTTATTTCAAAACCTGCCTTAAATTCTTATATACTCTTTGATTTTGCAATGTCTCCTGCCTCTATGTATCGCTTAAAACCTTTAATGTCTTTGGTAATCATCTTTTTTACAAGTGGATTAAGCAACGATGCAATTCCTTCACCTGCATCTCCAAAAGGAGCGCGGTAAGTAATAACAATGGTCAGCTCAGTTCCATGTTCGTCAGCGTCTCTGAACTCAACTTTTCCGGCATTGTTTATTGAAGCGTGAGGTAAAGAATTCCAGCCTAAAAGTTCGCCGTCTATTTCTTTTACAATTTCGGCATCCCACTCAATTTTTCCTAAATGGCCGGGTACAGTGGCAATCCAATGAGAACGTTTATCGTCTAATAATTCTACCTCTTCAAGATGCTCCATAAACAAAGGAAGATTGCTTAGTTTTCTCCAGAAAGCGTACACTTCATGTCGAGGTTTGTTAACAGTCATTTTTGTAATGATGTTAATGTTCTTTACCGTATCAGGCAGCTTTTTCTTTCCGCCAAGGCTATAAGCTGCACAATGACCTGTAGCACCGCGAAATAACAGGTACGCTGCGCCGACCCCTAATGAAATTTGCAGTTTCGAGTCTTTATTTTTCAAGCTCTCGTATAGTAAAAAAGCCCCTGCGGCTATTGAAGCTGCTCTTTCGATCACGCCTACGTTTACTGAGAGTTTTGCGCCGGTTGATGAATTTGTGTTCATGATGTCATTTTTAATTTAAAGTATTTAATAGATTGCCTTTGCTATTTCAAGAAAATAGTATTCGTTTCCTTCCGCTCATTGTTAGCTATTTGCAAAGAGTAGAAAAAAATCGTTCCATCATAAAAAAATAGCCTGATATGTACAAAATAAAAAAAGACTGCAAAAAGCAGTCAGTTAATCAGGTGGGCTAATAAAAAAGTAAGTCGTTCGTCATTGCGAGGTACGAAGCAATCTCATTGTGTTTGAATAGGCTTATAATAGTAGGGATGCTTTGTCGTTCCTCCTTGCAATCACGGCTCTCTTTTGCCGAAATAAGCACTTCAGAGGAAGTGTGCGACGCAACGATGCAAAATAGTATTACAAAAGCCCGGCTCCAAAAAAAATCGTTTGCACGTTTTGTGTGTTGCTATAAAGAGAACTCACTTTTAAGCTGCACCGCTACTTCATTTACCACTATATCTACTTTCAAAGCAAGTTTTTTCAATACTTCGGTATTTGCTTTATTTTTCCCATCGAATTCTATAGACCTTATGTCTTTTTGAATAACAGCTATGTTAAGGCTGTCGATTGTAGATTTTAGTTTGTGGGCAAGCTTAGATGCCTTGTCCCATTCACCCGCTTTTGTTGCTTCCACCATTTCTGCACTATTTGCAGGAACTGTGTCAAGATAAAGCTGGGCAAGGGAGGCAAGAAAATCCCGGTTTCCTCCTGCTATTTCGTCTAATTGTTTTAAGTCGTACAGTTTTTCAGAAACTTCTATTACCTGTTCCATTTGTATATTGGATTTTTGATTGTCAGTAGTTCTTTTAAAAGATCCTTCTTTACGCATTACTCTCTCAATAACCTCGTACAGATCGCCTTCTTTAAAAGGCTTGGTCAAAAAATCATCCATGCCCACAGCCATGTATTTTTTCTCTTCTCCTTTCAGTGCATTGGCGGTAAGGGCAATTATGGGAATGTTTTTCTTTTTACTGTCTAATAATTTACGTATTTCACCCGCTGCTTCAATGCCGCTTTTTTCAGGCATCTGAATGTCCATCAAAATCAAATCGAAGTCTTCATTCTTCAGCAGCTCCAGTACCTCGTATCCGTTAAACGCAACTTTTGTTTCAAGTCCCCAAAAGCGCAGGATGCCTTTTGCAAGTAACTGGTTTACTTCGTTATCTTCTGCTATCAGCACCTTTAAATTGCCTAATGATAGTATATTCTGACGGTTGGCAGTTAAATAAGTTTGTGTCATTTTGTTTTTTTAAAATCCTTTCGAAAAGGTTTTAGTTCATAAAGCTTGCTTCAAAAGAATACTTCTTATTCACAAAAACTTCTTTGTTTTGAATCATGCGGTAAATGGTTGATTTGCCAAGATCGAGCTTTCTTGCAACTTTTAAAACGTCGTAGTTGTATTTATCTAAGTAAAACTGGATAAACCGGGTAGTCAACTCTTTAAGCGTTACTTCTTTCATCATAAAGTCGCTCATCAGGTTTTGCGATATTACGTTTAAATGTTCCGCTTCAATTTCTTTATCCTCGGCCATTACACATGCCAGGTCTATCACCGATTTCAACTCTCTTACATTTCCCGGAAATGCATGGCCCATTAGCTTTTTCTTCGCTTCTGTAGACAGGTTTTTGCGGGGAAGGCCGTTTTCCTTACAAAAGTTATCCATAAAGTGTTTGGCAATAATGAGTACGTCATTTTCTCTTTCCCTTAAAGGCGGCAAATGAACGGGCAGGCCTAAAATACGATAATACAAATCTTCCCTGAAGGTCGAGGCTTTCACCATTTCGAGCAAGTTTCGGTGTGTGGCTACTATGATACGGACATCTATTTTAACTACTTCATTGCTTCCTACACGAACGATTTCTTTTTCCTGCAAAGCACGCAGCAGCTTAGCCTGCATATTTATATCCATTTCTCCTATCTCATCCAGAAAGAGGGTTCCCTTCGAGGCTTCTTCAAACTTTCCTATGCGGCGTGCGATGGCGCCTGTAAAAGCTCCTTTTTCGTGCCCGAACAATTCGCTTTCTAAAAGGTCTCGTGGAATGGCTGCCAGGTTTACCGCTACAAAAGGAAGATTTTTACGCAAAGAATTATAGTGAATAGATTTTGCAACGAGTTCTTTA
>CAXUMK010000306.1:0-6676 GCA_964251885.1 uncultured Segetibacter sp.
GATACCACCTTGATGCGGATCTTATCTCCCATTCTGAAAATGCGCCCGCTTCTTTTGCCTACCAGGCAGTAATCGCTTGCGGTGTATTCAAAATTGTCATAATCCGACATGCTGTTGATGCTTATCAGTCCTTCGCACTTGTGCTCAACAGTTTCTACCCAAAAGCCGAAGCCGGCTACCCCGCTTATCACTCCCAGGAATTCTTCTCCTATATGTTCTTTCAAAAATTCAACCTGCTTGTATTTGTTGCCGGCACGTTCGCAATCCATCGCACTGCGTTCCATTTCGCTGCAATGCTTACACTTCTCTTCCATCTTTTTATCAAAGATGGGTGCACCTTCGAGACAGCTTTCCAATACGCGGTGAACCATTACATCGGGATACCGTCGAATGGGTGACGTGAAGTGACAGTAATATTCGAACGACAAACCGTAGTGACCGATGTTTTCGGCAGAATAAACTGCTTTTGCCATCGTGCGAATACCAAGAGATTCAAGCACGTGCTGCTCGGGTTTGCCTTTCACATCTGCAAGCATTGTATTGAAGCTCGAAGCAATTTTTTCTGGCGAAGATGTATCGAACTTGTGCCCATACTTTGCAGCAAAAGCCATAAACGGAGTCAGCTTTTGTTCGTCGGGAACATCGTGTATGCGGTAAGGAAACGGCACTTCCTTTTTATTCACTTTTACCTTCGATATATATTCGGCTACGGTTTTATTGGCAAGCAGCATAAACTCTTCGATCAACTGGTGCGCTTCCTTGCTTTCTTTTACAACAATGCCAATTGGCTTGCCTTTTTGATCAAGCTTAAAACGGACTTCAGTCGAAGAAAAATTGATGGCGCCTTTCTTAAATCTTTCGGCTCTGAAACCTTGTGCAAGATCGTTAAGTAGCAAGATCTCTTCATGATGAATGCCTTCTTTCTTTTCAATTATTTCCTGCACATCTTCATAAGAAAACCTGTGGTCGCTGTGAATAACCGTTCTTCCCAGCCAGAAATCTTTTACGTGCCCTTTTAGATTGATATTGAATACGGCCGAAAAAGTCAGCTTGTCTTCATTCGGCCTTAAAGAACACAATTCATTCGAAATTCTTTCAGGCAGCATAGGATTAACCCTGTCGGGCAAATACACAGAAGTAGCACGCTGATAAGCATCGTCATCTAACACTGAACCGGGCGTAACATAATGACTGACATCAGCTATATGAACACCGATCTCGTACAAGTCTGCTTTTAGCTTTTTTATGGAAATAGCATCGTCAAAATCACGTGCATCAACCGGGTCAATGGTAAACGTAAGCACGCCTCTCATGTCTTTCCGTTTCTTAATTTCTGAAGCAGAGATGACATCAGGCAAACGCATTGCCTCTTCCATTACATCATCTTCAAAAACCAGGGGAAAACCATTCTCTACCAAAATTCCCTTCATGGCAATATCGCTTTCATGCTCGGCAAGCAGCACCTGCACCACTTCGCCTTCGGGTTTTTTATTTGAAGTATCCCATTTTGTAATCCTGGCAAGTACCCTGTCTTTATCTTTTGCCTGGTTCAGTTTGTCAAGCGGAATGAACAGGTCAGGCATGGGTTTGTCTGTATCAGGAATAAAGAATGCAAAGTTGGCACTAAGCTGAATGTGCCCGATAAATTCACTTTGCTTGCGGTTGACAACGTCTGTTATTTTGCCTTCTTTTTTTCCACTTCGTGCATTTTCTTTCAACACTTTTACCCGTACAGTATCGCCATTGAGAGCGGTATTAAAATCGTTGGGACGAACCAAAACGTCTCCTCCTTCTCCATTCATCACCACGTAACCAATGCCACTACGGGTTATCTCCAATATTCCTTTACTTACGTCAGCATCGTGTTTTTTGCCACGTTCAGGTTTGTTTTTTTTACTCATGTTTATTTTTTTCTTCTTGAAAACATTCTACAAAGGTATTCACAATGGCATCAAATCGTATGTTTTCATTAAATAGGAACCTGTGCTGAACAGGCAATACAAAGACAGGAATATGACTAAGTTCTGCCTGAAATTTCATTAGCCGGACAGCATCTTTTTCTGTTGTGATAATTATTTTCTTTTCAGATGGCATATCAGCAAACTTCTTTGTAATCTCTGTAAAGTCATCAATTGTAAAATGATGATGGTCAGAAAAAGATTGCTCATTGCATGCTTTTGCATGCTGCAGTATGTATTTCTTTAAAGGTACAGGATTAGCAATGCCGCACACCAATAAAATCTCATCACCCGCCGTTACCTGTCTTTTTTCTTTTGTTAAAATATGATAAGGTTCGCCATATTCAATCGTTGTAAAAAAGATTTGCTGACCTGCCAAAGGCTTCATCTCTTTTTTGATTTTATCTCTCTCCTCTTCTGATAAATCAGGCGGGCATTTTGTTACGACAATTACATCAGCTCTTTTGTACGATGACCGTTGGTCTCTTAAATTTCCTGTTGGCAAAAAAAAATCGCGGGTAAATCTATTTTCGTATTCGGTCAGCAGAATATGCAGTCCCGGCCGTATTCTGCGGTGCTGAAAAGAGTCATCTAAAATAATCGCATTCGTTTCAGGCCTGTCTCGCAGCAATTGCGGAATGGCCAATATTCTTTCTTCACCAACCGCTACGGAAATGGCCGGAAACTTATTGTGAAACTGCATTGGCTCATCTCCTATCTCGAGCGCTGTAGTTTCTTTACCCGCTAAAACATACCCTTTTGTTGTACGTTTATATCCACGGCTAAGAGTAGCCACACGATGCGCCGGTTGCAGGAGCGAAATAAGATATTCAACCATCGGCGATTTGCCTGTGCCGCCAACCGATAAATTACCAACGCCAATTATTGGAAGATCAAACGAAACAGATGTAAGAATGTTTTTATCGAATAAATAATTCCTGGTAATTACAACAAGCCCATAGAGTAATGAGAAAGGAAAAAGAAGAATTCGAAATGTTTTAAGCACGGAGAAATTAAAATTCATACAACTTATGAGGAGTGATACAGTAGTTTAAAGGTACATCAAATTGATTGCTGTCCTCAATTTTATCGACCGGCTCAAAATACGAGAAGCCAATTGTGATAACATCTTCGCGGCATTTTTTTAAAAACCTGTCATAATATCCTTTGCCATAACCCACCCGAAAGCCCTCTTTATCAAAAGCAAGCAAAGGCACCAGAACCACATCGATATCCTCCGGCGAAACCTCTTCGCCATCTTCAGGTTCAGCGATGCCGTATTTGTTTTCAGCAAAGTCAGTATCATCATTTACAAGCACCGCATGCATTTCATTCAAAGCAAAATCAATCACCGGAAAAGCGACCTGCAGGCCAGGAATAGCATGCTCCATGTATCGGGTATATAAATGCGTATTCATTTCTCCATGCTTCTCAAAAGGCCAGAAACTCATCACCACACCCACGTTGTTATCAAAAGCAAGACGTTGCAATTGTATCAGCAGCAAGTCATCCAGCATAAGCCTTTCCGTTGCCGAAAGCCCAAGCCGTTTCTGTTTATATATTTTCCGAAGTTCCTGTTTAAGCATGTATAAATATTTCTGCCGCTGACAAGTATAATGAATAGAAATTTTTGGTTACCGGCTTTGGTATTTCATAGCATCATCGTTGCGTCGCACACTTGTAACTGCAAATCTTCATTCAGCAAATAAACCTAAATATTTACACATGGCTCTTTTTAAGTGAATATTTTAAAAGTACATTGCATCAGGAATTATGCAACGAAGATTTAAAAAAATGAAGTCAAAAGGAGTGAGATTAACTACCATTTTTAAAACAGTTAAGTAAATAAAAACGCAACTGTAGAACACCACTTATAACATACCCTTTATGACTTAAACCTGAAACTTATGAGAAGATTCATTTCAATTCTTGCTCTTACTCTTTTTCTTTCATCTTGCGGAAAGAACTACGGTTCTTTGACTGGAAACGTCTTTTGGAAGTATAACAACTTTGTTGGGAACAAACCAGATGGAGGCAGTACGATTTATTTCTATCCGTATGAGATGAATTCAGAACCATTGAAAGTTACTGCCGACGTTCAAGGAAACTTTCGGTTTGACAAAGTACCAAGCGGTGATTACCTGTTGATAGTTGTTTCTGAAAACACTACTCCAAGTCCTAATGAATTATACAGAGAACTCTACTTTAACTCCACATATTTAAAGGACGTTTTTAATTTTGATTTCTTATCTATCAGACCGGAAAAGCACAAAGAATATAATTTACGTGACAGTTTGTATAGAAGCTCAATAGCCCATGAGAATATGAATGTCTTAACTGACAGGTTTCTAAAACAAATGAGAGACAGAGATAAAAAGGAAGACACTTTGAGAAAAGTTGCAAATGAAATAATCCGCGATATTCCATCTAACGTTTCAAGTAAATTGGGCATCTTTATTCATAAAGTGAACATCAAAAAAGTAACGATTGAAAAAGATAAAACTGATAATGAAGTAATTGACTTTGGTATTACTTATCTTTAAAACTATGGCTACCATGTGCTACACAATTGACAATTTCATCTAGGAGGTAAAAGGAAAACCTTACAAAGATATTATTCAACTCTGTGAACAAAAATTGAATTGGCTTGATAAAATTCGGTTTAGCAAGAACAGTCCTTACAAGGATAAATAAAATATGATTAGAAGTTACCGTGATTTCATCGGTGTATTTTTATACTTCTTACGATACGGAGGTAAGCCAGCGGGCATGGCTGAAAATGATTTTAGAAGAACGAAGGAAATAATCATCGACTTAGTAGAAAACGGACACCTAAAAGAAGAAGCTCTAAAACTTTATGAGTGACCAAAGTTGCGCACAAAAGTATTGCTAATAGTGAGGCGGGACGTTGGAGCAATCGGCTGCATAATGCTATCATTTTTTGTTGAGCTTGAAGGAACTCTATTAAACATCAGAATAAATTTTTAATCAGTAGAAAATGATGAACTTCATCTGATTTCCAATTCCCCACTAATTGCAATACTTGTTCGTTATGTGCCACTCTTTTTGATACCTTCTGATTAGGCAAACATGTCATAATAAGTATCAACAGGACAAGGAAAACCGCTGAATTCCTGCTTAATCAAATTGAATTGTACCTCGATATTTTTGTATTTATTGAAATTAACAAGAGTTTTGAATCCTTCATCTTCAGGCGCGGGGATTGCTACACCTACATTTTTTTCTTTGCCTAGAATTTTTACTTTTTGAACCACTAACAAACTCCGTAATTCCTTTGGCTCTTTAATCACATTCAATCCCAGATGTTCGTCGTTGAAATCAAATCCTACGACTCCACAATTATCACTCGGATGTTTTAAAGCTCCGTTTAGTACCTGAATAATATTATGGCCTGAATGATTAAGTAAATAACTATAGCCTAAATATTTAAAAGCGGTGAGATGTGCAATCTTTAATAAACTCATCATTAACACATCCCAATCTGCTAACTTATACTGAAAAGTAATTTTATTAATGTTGATGCCTTCTGAGTGATTTAGAAGTTTTGAAAATCCAAATGGATTTGATTTCTTATCCAAATAAAGTATGTTATGCTTATTCCTGTTTAATTCCAATTCTCCCCTGAAAGAATGATTATCTATCTTATAACGTCCTTCAATCTTTGCACCATCTTTTCCTTCAATAAAGTCGTCAGTTTTGAGATAAGTACCTACAACTTTATCAACTTTAGAACCGTTCATGTTATTACAGGTTGAGCAAGTCAAAATACTGGCAGCACCTCCTATATTTTCCGGTGGATTATGCTCTAAAGTTAAAAGTACTTGCCTTTCATTGGTTTGGTAAACACTATCCTCGTAATAAAACTTTTTACACAATGGGCAAACATATATATTCTGGTCAATCCTTTTAATTTTATCATCTACTTTAGTTACAGCACAAACTTCATAATATTCGAGACATTCCTTTAAGTTGGTAGCAAATCTTTTAAAAATCTCTAAGCGTTTTTCTTTTGCCTTTGCTTTCATTTATACTCATTGTTACTATGCTAAAGTACCTAAAAAAATTTGTACATTTTACAATGGACAATATAGAGCGGCGCATAAGAAGGAATTGCGAATGGTGGGGGCTGAACATTGGAGCAATCGGCAGCAAATCGCTATCAGCTTTGGTTTGGGAGGAAGGAACTCTTATAAACATCAGAACAAATTTTAACTTTGAATAGATAATGAACTTCGGTTGTCAGACGGTGGTTTTCAACTACCTGTAACATTGGAAATACTTGTTCGTTAGCGGTCATTGTAGTGTATGTTGTAGAATAATAAGTAATAGGCTACATAATTGAATTTGTCGTAATCAACCACTCTTTTTGTCGCTATCGCAGCATTCAATCTTAACAAGCAACAATAACTTTGTATTATTAAAATTATATCGGTTATGAAATCAGTATTTGATAAAACAACGAGAGATGAACTTACAAACAGGATTAATTCACTTAATGAAAACAGCACAGCTCAATGGGGTAAAATGAATGTTTATCAGATGCTGAAACATTGCACATTATGGGAAGAAATGTTGCTGGGCAAAAAGCTGTACCGGCAATCCTTTATTGGGCGACTGTTTGGTAAAATAGCCCTAAAGGATATGCTGAAAGATAAACCTATGAAACGAAATTTACCCACTGTTCCGTCCTTTAAGAT
>CAXUMK010000307.1:0-5945 GCA_964251885.1 uncultured Segetibacter sp.
TATGGTTTCGCAATTTGAAAGCTCTCATAAGGTTCGTTTATTAGCTGACCTGGATTTTAATTTCCCTGCAGGCACCCATGCCATCGGCAGGTTAGACAGCAACTCTGAAGGTTTGCTGATTTTGACAACCAATAAAAAAGTAACAAGGCTTTTATTCCAGGGTGAGGTTAAACATACGAGAACTTATCTTGTGCAGGTAGAGAAAATGATCAGCGAAGAAAGCTTGCAGCAATTAAGAACAGGCGTAATCATTCGTGTAAAGGGTGGCGGAGATTATGTAACTGCTGCCTGCAAAGCCGAGCTTACGCAAAAACCCGAAAATCTACCGGAACACGCTTATAAGTTATCAGAATATAAGGCGTACTCGTGGTTACTGATCTCACTTACAGAAGGAAAATTTAGACAGGTGAGGAAGATGACAGCAGCAGTCAATCATCATTGCAAAAGGTTGATCCGTGTATCAATAGAGAACCTGGCATTGGGAGATTTACAGCCGGGATGTGTAAAAGAGATTACGGAAGAAGAATTTTTCAGCAGGTTAAACATTCCAAATTTGCAGGGGTAGACTACGGGATAAAAGTCGAATAAAGCCTTGCAGGTACAAGTGAGTGACACAACGATGTTGAAAAAAGTTATCCTTGCCCCGCTCAAAATTACTTCCTTATACTTTTTCAACCTGCCTGTGTTTTGCTTCGGGCCAGGAATTTTGTTCAAACAGATTACAATACGAATTGACAAATGAAAAAAGGATGTATGATCCATGAGCATTACTTAAGCTTCACCTTAAATTTTCCATCCCTTATATAAGTCGTATCACCATTGCGCTTATACACGATACCCTGAAAGGAACCGGTGACAATACGTGTTGCATTAATATAGCTGGAGACAGTTACAGAAAACGGCACAGAAGATTGACCAATGAATATATCTTTTGTACTGTGATGATCATAATAATAAAAAGCCACATCACCGGTGCTTATGTTGTATGTATCATTATTGAATTCAATGGGCAGGTAAACAGTCATCACAAGGCCTGTATCAACCGAGCATGCAGAGGGGCCAAAAAAAGTAAAGGTTGTATTTGTACCCACAAAACCGGCATCACCGGTTACGCCGCAATAGTAAGAGTGCCCGTTTTTGAAGTTCCAGGTGCCCAAAGCAGTACTTTCCGTTTCGTGGCATAGCCAACATACCGGAGTATCTTTAACAGCCAAAGCTGGCATGCTGTCATGGATCATTGCTGTATCCTTTACCACTGTGGTATCTGCTCCCTCAAAACTGTACTCTTTTGCGCAGCCCGATTGCAGAAGCCCAAAAAATGGCAACACAAAAAAGAGGGCTAATAAATAAAATAGACTGTTTCGGTTCACCGGAGAAGTTGATGCTACTAAGTTAGTCAAAGGGATTGAACAAGAGCCGCCTGTTTATTGTTCGCTCTAAAATGAAAAATAGCAGCAGGAATGTGGTCTAATAGAATTACTCTCATTCCAACCAGCCTTTATATTTCAATTTTGTAGTTACGGGTTAAAAATTATATTTGCACTTTATTGCCCGATAGTATAACGGTAGTACTTCAGATTCTGGTTCTGATTGTCTTGGTTCGAATCCAGGTCGGGTAACAATGAGAAAGCCGGTAAGCATCGCTTGCCGGCTTTTTTATTGTACCAAAACAAATATGTATACTCAAAAGCTTGTACAAAAATGTGCAATACAATTTGTGAGCCGGGCTGTATTGCTACTATTAAACATCCTTGCGTCGCACTCTTGTACGCTTTTTTCTATATTCGACAATGCATTACTTGTCCAGTTAGCTCGAAATTTATAATGCTGGAAGTATTAAACAAGATAACCGGCAGTATCTTCACATCCCTGTTCTGATCGTTATTTATACTAAAAACAAAGCGCTTTATGAAACATACAAAGAGGTTGGCTTTCTTCACACTGGTTCTATTTTGTATTATATCAGTCGTACAATGTAAAACGGCAAGGCTGTCTAAAAAGCAACCGGGAAAAGAGTTTGCGAAGGGTGCTGATGTAAGCTGGCTGCCACAGATGGAAGCCTCAGGCTTTAAATTTTATAATGAGAAGGGAACAGAAGAGGATTGCCTGAAAATTTTAAAAGATCACGGAATAAATACCATCAGGTTAAGAACATTTGTCAATCCTTCAAATGATAAAAGAAGTGGCCATTGCAGTAAAGATGAAACAGTTGCGATGGCGGTACGGGCTCAAAAAATGGGAATGAGGATCATGATTGATTTCCATTACAGCGATAGCTGGGCCGATCCGGGAAAACAAAAGAAGCCGGCTGCATGGGAAGGACATAGCTTCCCCCAGTTATTGAACGATGTTTATTCTTATACTGCTGATGTTATGACCTCACTTAAAAATAACGGAGTAAAACCGGAATGGGTACAGGTTGGCAATGAAACGCCTGGCGGCATGATCTATCCCGAGGGCAAAACTTCAAACTGGAAACAACTGGCTCAGTTAATTAATAAAGGGTACGATGCAGTAAAAGCCGTTAGTCCGGGTCAAAAGTTATCCTTCACGTTGACCAGGGAAATGATAATAAACGCTTCAGAAACTGGTTTGACAGTGCACGTTCTAATGGCGCAAAATACGATGTGATAGGTCTCTCCTATTATCCATACTGGTTAAAAGGCAGCCCGGATTACACAGTTACGATCGATGATTTAGGCAGAAATATGGAAGATATGGCTTCACGTTATGGAAAAGAAGTGATGGTGGTAGAGGTAGGTGGTGAAGATGTAAAAGTGCAAAATACTTATGACATGCTGATTGCAGTTCAAAACAAGGTAAAGGCAGTGCCTGATAGAAAAGGTTTAGGCGTACTATATTGGGAACCGGAGGGAGCAAAAAGCTGGAGCGGTTACGGACTAAGCGCCTGGGGAAGCGATGGAAAACCGACTAAAGCTTTAGATGCTTTTTTAGCAAATTAACATACCTGCTTTTCCCTGCACTGAAAGCGGAGCGAACTTAGATATTGCATCTAATTTTTTTTGACCAGTTTAAGAAACTGTCTAAAATTAGTTTAGATTTTAATACTAAAGCCTGAAGATGCCCAGAAAATAATTGTTGAACGGAGCGTCGCAACGAATGTTCCAGATGAAATACTAATGCCGGTCTCCAAAAAAACAAATTTAGACAGCTTCTAAGCTCAGCAGCTAATTAAAGTTTATAGCCTGCAGCTTTCTTCTCTGCTATCTCTTTTTTTAAAAAGCTTCATTCAAACCTAGAAAAAATCCCTTTGAACCATATTTACCCCAGGCATAATCAAGGCACAAATTAGTGCGTGTCGCCTTATTGAAGAGCACACGTAAACCGGCACCGCCGCCTGGCTGCCACTGCTGAAACAATTTAGTGCCTAAGTCGTTGTTGGCGGTCTGCATATTAAAGAAGGTAACACCGCTAAAAAACTTATTTCTTGTTATCGGGAACCGGTATTCTACTTCTGAATAATTATATTTTGTGCCTTTAAAGTAAGTAACGGTATACCCTCTGCCACTGCGAAAGCCTGCATCCCTGCCTGTGCCCGGTAGTTCAAGGTAGGGCAGCGTGCCATTTATTAAATAGGATCCCCAATTCCAAAAGGCGATGACGTGTTCGGGATGACTGTGTGAAAGGCTCAAATATTTTCTGAAGTCAGTTGTAAATTGTACAGAACTTTTTGTGCTTCCCATCCAGGTTTGGTTTACCCGAAAACCAGCATCAGCATAAATGCCTTTGTACGCACGGTTTTGATTGTCGCGGGTGGTATACTCTATATTGAACAGAAGACCGTTTGAACTGTAATGACTGCGGTCAAAGCCGTACCTGTCACTGTAAATATAGTAAGGGGTTAAAGCATTTGCTGCTGACGCCCTGTCTTCGATATTTTTTCTGACATCAAACGATACCCCGGCTCCAATAAAAATGTTTGGCAGTACATTCTTATACACCTTTTCTCTAAAGTTAAAATATAGCGAGTGGAGAGCATAGCCTTTCCGTCCCGGGTTGGTCAGCACCTTGTCTTCTTCACTTTCCCCGTCACTATGACCTATACCTAATCCAAAATCAGGTGTAACAGTTTTAGCTACTACGAGACTCCCCTGCAGGTTCCACTTATTGCCATTGGTGAAAATATTGTGGTTGATGTAAAAATAAATGATGCCCTTGGTTGTAACGGAAGCCGATGTTGCGCCAACCGACATCAGCGTCTTTGGATCCTTTCCTAATTTTATACCGGCTACTGCCTTAATACCTAATTGAAATCCGATACTGGGATTGGCAGCGATATTGGGTATAATAGTAAACCCCGATCTTTTACGAAGTGAATCTACCTTGTTGTTTGGACGAAAAATATCGCGGACTAAATCCCCAATATCATATTGCATATTGAAATGTTCTACAGGCTTTCGAGCCTTGCCGGAAATGATATGCAGAGAGTCCTCCTTCAGAGAATCAACAGGACTTAATTGCTGGCTATAAGCACAACTCTGGATGCATGTAAAAAAGGCTAATAATAAAAAAAAACTTCTAAAGCCGGAATTATGTTGCACTGTCAGGTGCGATAAATGTTGATATTTCAATGTATCTGTGTGAGTTGCAATTACTTAAAAGCAAATATTAAACCAAGGCACCCTAAGGCACTTTACACTTATTAAAAACTCTCCTGCTGATGTCAGCGTTCTTCCACGTCGTATGTGCAGTACCTAAGTGCCTATTTGTAATTCCCGTGAATCTATCAGGTAAAATGAAGGTTGAGCACGCGTCGTATTAAAAGAATTGATTAGTTTAAACCTACGTATTTGTTTCATTCGGGTGGTTAATTGTCGGCGAGTTCAATCCACACCGGAGCATGATCGCTTGTTTTCTCCCATCCACGAACAAATGTGTCAACACCGGCAGCAATCAGGCGGCTGTCGAGTTGAGGACTAAGCAGGAAATGATCGATACGTAAACCTGCATTACGTCCATAGGCATTGCGGAAATAATCCCAAAAGGTATAAATCGTTTCGTTGGGATAGAGCTTTCGGATGGCATCAGTCCAACCCTGCGCAACAAGATTGTGGAAAGCCGACCTAACTTCTGGCCTGAACAATGCATCATCTACCCAACGCTCGGGCTTGTACACATCCTTTTCTGTAGGCATTACATTAAAGTCTCCTGTCAGCAACACCGGCTTTCCGGATGCAAACAATTCAGCAGCGTGTGTTGTCAACCTTTCAAACCAGCGTAACTTATAATCCAATTTTGGTCCGGGAGCAGGATTGCCATTTGGTAAATAGAGGCATCCAATGGTAATGCCGTTGATTACGGCTTCTATATAGCGGCTCTGTGTATCCTCCTCATCGCCCGGCAGCACATGGCATATTTCCTCCGGTTGGGCATTGCGTGCCAGAATAGCCACCCCGTTCCAGCTTTTTTGCCCGTGCCAGATGGCGTTGTAACCCGCATCGTGTATGGCTTGCTCCGGAAACTTTTCCTGCGGCGCCTTTAGCTCCTGCAGGCAAACCACATCCGGGGCTGTTTCACTAAGCCAGCGTAGTAAAACGGGCATACGTCCATTGATTCCATTCACGTTGTAGGTAGCTATTTTCATAATGATAAAAGTTGCGGGTTATATGTTGCCCTGCGAAATTAAGTGAAAGCAGGTTTGATTGAAAGGAGCATGTAAGAATGAAAAAAAGAATTTTGAGACAATTCTTATATTGAAGTGAAGGATAGATGAAACCCCTAAAAGGGTTGGATTTGAATGTTTTTCTCCTTCTTTATAATAAATATTTTTCGTCAAACGTTCAATTTGCATTGCTTACTCATCATACGAATTCTCCATCTTATAATGTTCTTTTCAATATTTGTTATTCAACCCTTCAGAGTTTTTGAAGACTAATTTCTTTTATCACGGGTTTCACCCGTGGCTATTTTTGTTTAAGCCCTTT
>CAXUMK010000307.1:5955-6675 GCA_964251885.1 uncultured Segetibacter sp.
TTAGTTGTTAAGGGATTTGTGACCGTGGCTTGCCGAATAACGAATAAAAAGTAGAAGAGTGCGACGCAACGTAAGCCTCATAGTAGCATTTCAGTCGGGTTCAAAAAAAGCTCTCCTGTGTACAGTACAATCCCCAAAAAAAAAGATAAAGCATTACCAGGAAATTACCGGTTCTTCTTCGAAAAATAGGTTAGCTCCTTAGAAAAGTCGAGATGTGGCAATTTGTCCTGCAACGCTTTTACTTTATCGAAAGAACTCTTTAAAAAGGACTGATGAGATTGTGTCTCGGGCTGAAAGGGTTTGTGTTTATAACTGTTGCTGATCATTTTGATTTCATCCATAAAAGCTCTGGCCTCTTCATCAATAAAACTTTGCTCAAATTTTTCGAAGACAAATTCTGTAGCGGCATAATTTGGATGAACAAGATCAATATCATAAAAACGATAATCGCGCAACACATCTATCACCAGTTCGTAAGCAGGAAAGTAATATGCATGAGCGTACCTGCCTGTTAACTGGTGAACAGACTCTATCAATCTGGCCTTGCTTCGGTTGTTTTCGACAACTCCGTCGCGAATATGCCGAACCGGGCTGACGGTAAAAATAATCTTCAATGCAGGATTGAAAGCCTTCAGCTTTTCTATCGTTTCAGTCAGCGCCGATACCGTCTCTTCAATTGTCAGCAGATGCTTGCTAAACCATTGTCCCGGCGCACGGTGA
>CAXUMK010000308.1:0-1828 GCA_964251885.1 uncultured Segetibacter sp.
GGTATGCGCCAGCCCCAGTCCTGCAATTGGGTCTTCGACAAAAATACCCTTTGCAGCAATACCTGTATGCCGAGTGCAATGATTTGTCCGCCTATAAGTGTTACATATTGAAAGCTGGAATAGAATCCACGCCGGCTGACGGTGGCTACTTCGCTTAGGTAAGTAGCCGATGTTCCGTATTCGCCGCCAACACTCAGGCCTTGCAGCAGCCGGGCAAGCAGCAATAATATGGGAGCGAAAATTCCGATGGAGGTATACGAAGGTGTTATAGCAATGAGTAAAGAACCAAATGACATCATTAAAACAGAAAACGTCATAGCTACCTTACGCCCTTTCTGGTCGGCGATGGTGCCGAAGAGCCAACCGCCTACAGGTCGCATTAAAAAACCCACGGCAAATATCGCTGCTGTATTTAAAAGCTGCGCAGTGGGGTCTTGCTGAGGAAAAAATACAGGAGCAAAATACAATGCGAAAGCAGAATAAGCATACCAGTCGTACCATTCAACCAAATTACCTATTGAGCCTCCAAACAATGCTTTGAGGCGGCTTGACGTGGTTTGATTTTCCGGTGCAGGTATTTGTTTTTCCATGTAATGTTTCTAAGGTGAAGGCAAATTAGTTATACTGCGCAAGAGATAAAAAGCTGAGTGGAATTTTTTTTGAACCGGGCTGAATTACTACTATGAGTCAGCCTTGCGTCGCACTCTTGTACGGTTTGTTCGCTGTTCGGCAAGACCTCATCCTCCGTCTCCTTCTCCTCGCGGAGAAGGAGCGGTACAGCATTGCATAACCTAACATTTTATCTACCACATCATCGTTAATTTTCTACCCGTCATTGCTTCGCGAAGCTACACAAGGCTCGCAATGACTCACAATTAAGTGACAATTTAAGATGCACCCGGTTATCCCTTTCATTTGTTAATTATACATAAAATGCTGATTGCTTTTAAACCTGCAAAAACACGGGCGGTCTATTATTAAAAGAAAGCAGAAAAGTATAAATAGTTTTGTGGTTTAAAAAGTTGATGGTTTATGCAGGCAGGGTTAAAAAAGGGTGTTCCGAAAGGGATGCCCTTATTTTTTAAATGCAAAATATAGTCAGTAGTCAGTGGTCAGTAGTCGGTAGTAAATAGTCAATGGTCAGTAGTCGGTAGTCAATAGTTAATAGTTAATTGTCAAATAAGAACAATATCGCTTAACTAAATGGGCGTAAGCTTTTAATCATCATATTTTCTTTTCTTTTGGGGTTCATCTCCGGTTGCAGGTTCTATGCTATTCTCACCCGTAATTGACCTGGCAGCAAGAAAAAGAAGAATGAAAAAAAGGGAAGTAAAAATCAATTCGGGCCATTTGATCCAATAACCTATAAATGCATAAATGCACGAAACAGCAGGATGGTCGGGATTGTAAATAATGGTTACAACCTGTCCCCGTGTATAGTGAGTCAGAAACCACATATCGGTTGTATACTTCAGCTTTTCATTTCCTACATTATAAGTAACTACCAGTTTTGGCCGGTTTTCCTCTTTTGAAAATGCAGCTTCTGTTACAATACCTTGTATAAAATCTCCATAAAAATAATCGGGAACACGGCTAAAAAGAACATAACAAAAGAAGCAAACCAGATAAAGTATGGTAATAGCCTTGTACAATCAATATATTTTAAAGTAGCAAAGAACGCGAAGTGCAGCAATTCGGCATTAAATATTTTGAAGCATACATCGGGTAAAAAAAGATGCTTTGCATTGTTTTAAAGAAATTAATGGACAGACATTCGCGTATTAAAGACGTTTAAGTTTTGATAGAACGAACCAATTGCAGATACAGT
>CAXUMK010000308.1:1838-6668 GCA_964251885.1 uncultured Segetibacter sp.
TTGTTTAAAAGGATAATAAACATAAACGGTTTTACCAGCCAGGTTATAAAAAGGTTTTGTGAAATACTAAAAAAAATTGTTTATCGTTTTAAAAAGAACATTTATAGATCCAAATTCTAGTACAATGAAAACAAGCGCAATTCCTGTAGATGAAGACGAGCGGATTGCGGCTATGTACCCAATGAATGTAATTGAGTCGGAAGCTGAAGAAGAATTTGATGACCTTGCGGAATTAGCTTCTCAAATTTGTAAGACTCCTTATGCAACTATTACCCTTATAAGTAAGAAGCGTATTTTTTTGAAAGCAAAAAGAGGAATCACTTTTTCTCAATTTTTGCAGGATAATTCCTTTTGCACTAACCCAATGGGAAATGAGTTGGTTGTTGTTGAGAATACACTTGAAGATGACCGCTTTTGTAATAATCCACTGGTTTTAGAAGAACCTCATATCCGTTTTTATGCCTCGGTTCCTTTTACTGCAGAAAATGGTTTTGTAACAGGGCAATTATCAGTATACGACAGTAAAGAAAGAACGCTTAGCCATCACCAAATCAGCGGGCTGCAAAAATTAGCTAAGCAGGTATCGGCATTGCTTACACTGCAATCGCAGGTTGAAAAATATACAACAAAGGGACAGGAATACAGCAATAGTATAGAGCAGAAGAGCACTCTTTTTCAAAATGCTGTTCATGCCATTGTTGTTTTAAACAATGAAGGAACAATACTACAATGGAACCAAAAAGCAGAAACCATTTTTGGATGGAATAAAAAAGAAGTAATTGGAAAATCATTTAATGAAACGATCATTGCTGAAGATTTTCGTAATGCATATACAGCACGGATAAAAGACTATGAAAAAACAGGTGAAGAAAACGTATTGAATAAAACAATTGAAATATCAGCACTGCGAAATGATAAAAGCAAACTGGATATAGAATTAGGTATTTCTCCTACTTTAATAAAAGATCAGCTCTTTTATATCTGCTATGTCAGCGATAATACAGACCGAAAATTAGTTACCTCAAGGCTGGATAAGCAAAAAGAGTTTTATGAAAGTATATTAAATAAAATTCCCACAGATATAACTGTCTTCGATCCTGAGCATAAATATTTGTTTGTAAACCCTGTCGCAATTAAAGACACAGAATTACGCAGGTATATCATCGGGAAAGATGATTTTGAATATGCTGAATACAGGAACAGGGATAAAAGTATAGCCGAAAAGAGAAGAGAGAAATTCCTGGAAGTAAAACATTCAAATAAAGAAATTCGCTGGGAAGACACCGTAAAAGATCCGGCAGGAAATAACATTACTAATTTACGCAGGTTATTTCCTGTGTACAGTGAAGATGGCGAATTAATGATGGTGATAGGTTTTGGAATTGACATCACCGAACGTAAAATAATGGAAGAAAAGCAGTCAGCCCTGGTAAAACAGCTTTCTGCGCAAAACAACCAATTGGTCGACTTTTGCAATATTGTGTCTCACAACCTGCGTGCTCCTCTTGTTAACATGGCAATGCTTGCAAAATTTATTGAAGAATCAGCGGATAAAGAGGAGCAAAAAGTATATATATCTATGCTGAACCCGGTGATTGAAAACCTGCATACGACTTTTAATGAACTGATTGAATCTATCCAGATACAACAAGACATTGAGATAGAGTCAGAGAACATTATCTTAGACGATTGCCTTAAAAGAACACTTAGCGGATTAGAACTGAAAATAAAAGAATGCGGGGCTGTAATTGATACAGATTTTGAAGCTGCACGGGTAGTTTATTATCCTTCTAAATATATGCACAGCATATTTCATAACCTGCTAACCAATGCACTAAAATACCACGATCCGCAAAGAAAACCGGTCATTCAACTCAAAACACAAAGAACAGATGACACGGTGTTATTTTCAGTAACAGATAATGGATTAGGAATAGATGTGGTAAAACACAAAGACAATATTTTTAAAATAGGAAAAGTTTTTCACCGCCATCCCAACGCCAAAGGATTTGGATTATTTATGACCAAAATACAGGTAGAAGCTATGGGAGGAAGAATATGGGTAGAAAGTACGCCGGGTAAAGGCTCGACATTTTTTATTGAATTTATAAATCAGGGAAAATGAAGCCTGTAAAATTTTTTCTGGTTGATGATGACAAAATCTTTGTTTTTCTTACAAAAAAAACGATTGAGGCTGCAAATCTTGCTACAGAAGTTCAGGTTTTTGAAGATGGAGAGATGATACTGGATTATCTGAAACAAATTGCTGATAAACCCCAACTTCTTCCCGATATAATTTGCCTCGATCTTAGCATGCCTGTAATGGACGGGTGGAAATTCCTCGAAGAATTCCTGTTGCTTGAGCCGAAGATCACAAAGAAAATTCCCATATATTTAGTGACTTCTTCTATTTCTCCACACGACATTGAAAGAGCTAAAAACATAAGCATTGTATCAGATTTTATTGTCAAGCCTTTGGTAAAAGATAAAGTAGTGGAGCTAATTAAAGGTATTTAATGATAAGTGAAAGCGTGTTTTAGTGGTTCTATTTGCTCCTCGTTAAGTCTTTTTTTTGAACCACTAAGGCACAAAGGCAGGAAGTTACACTAAGCTTTGGGTCATTAGTCTCTTAGTGGTTTTATTTGCTCCTTACTGCGTCTTTTTTTAAACCACTAAGGCACAAAGGCAGGAAGAAGGATAAATAGATGAAAAATACGCTTGTAAAAAAGTCGATTTAAAAATAAAAGTAAAAGTGTGCGACCCCGCCAAAAAAGCGGGGCAGGCAGCAACAATGATGAAATAACAACAAATGCCGGTAACCAAAAAAACTACATCACAATGTAATCGCCTTTTTTATTTACAGAGATGAGAGGTATTCTTTTCTTCTCTTCAAAATAATCGAAAACCTCTTTTATCTTAATGGCGAAGCGTTGTAAATCCTGGTTGTCTTTGGTTGTGCGGGCAAGATATTCGAAGCTTTTGCGGTTGTTGTAGCGGATAGGAAAAATATGAACCGGTATAAAATCCTGTCCCTGGTTTTTGGCTTCTGCAGCTAAGATGTACAGTTCTTCGATCTGGTCGTTTTGCAATGGAATGCAACCGATGGTTACGCAATTTCCATGAATATAAATGTCACCGCCCGGCTTGATCGAGTCGCTTAAAACCTTGTCAGAGGGATTAGGATAATTGATGCCAAGCGATAAATGATAGCTGCTTTTAGGATTAAATTCATTGATATAGTAAAAGCCTTCGGGTACCTGGTAATCGCCTTGCATACGCTTTGGACCGATAGCGCCGGCCATTGCACAAATCTTATACGTTTTAAATAATTTAAAAGGTTGCGCATTGGTATATCTTACCCAAACCTCCATCTGGCTGTCGTACTTAAACGAACGGATATAGATCTGCTTTGCCGGCCATGGCAGTCCCTGTTGGGCAAACTGCTTTCGCAACGTATCTTCTTTAGACTTAATTGCAGATGCAACCTGCGGATAAGACTTTTGGTAATCCAGAAAAGAAGTTTGTGCAAAAGAGGCTTTCAATAAAAAAAGAAAAGAAAGTGCGGAGATCAGGCGTTTCATCGGCTCAAAAATATTCTATAGTTGTTAAGTAAACGGGAAAAGTAAAGTTAAAGTATGAAAAAAGCAGATTGATAAAAAGTAATGTGACCTAATTGAATGCCTAAAATATTTTTTAGCACATTTGGTGGAATGGTATCTTCGCTGCTTACAGAAAAAATATGAAAGCAGGCATTCTTGGTGGCGGTCAGTTGGGACGGATGTTATTGCAGGCAGCAGCAAATTACCCGGTAGAAACTTTCGTTATGGAAAAGGATGCTGATTGTCCTTCGGCTCATTTGTGTCATCATTTCGTTACAGGAAATATCCAGGACTTCGATGCGGTCTATCATTTTGGAAAAGGCCTCGATGCCGTTACCATAGAAATTGAGGCGGTTAATGCAGAGGCGCTCGAAAAATTAGAAAGCGAAGGCGTAAAGGTTTTTCCATCAAGTGCTGCCATTAAAACCATTAAGAATAAGATTTTACAGAAAGAGTTTTATAAAGCAAATCAAATTCCCTCGCCTCAATTTGTAGTTACACAAAGCCTCGCTGAACTAAGAACGCAAGCTTCTTTTTTGCCTGCTGTGCACAAGATAGCCGTAGGTGGTTACGACGGTCGCGGTGTTCAGTTACTGCATTCCGCTGCAGACATCGAAAAAGGTTTTGATGCCCCTTCTGTTCTCGAAAAAATGGTTAACATCAAAAAGGAGATCGCTTTGATGGTGGCAATGAATGAGAAAGGAGAAACCGCTATTTACCCGCCCGCAGAAATGCTTTTCGACCCGAAATTAAACCTGCTTGATTTTCAAATAAGCCCGGCTCAATTGCCCGAAAAATGTTTGTGGAAAGCCGAAGCAATCGCTTTGCGGGTAGTGAAAGAATTGAAAAGCCCAGGCATTTTTGCAGTTGAAATGTTTATAGACAACAATGATGAAGTATGGGTAAATGAAACCGCGCCGCGGGTTCACAACAGCGGTCATCATACGATTGAAGCCAACTTTTGCAGCCAGTTCGATATGCTTTGGCGTGTCATTCTTGGCTACCCGCTCGGCAACACCGATCCCATTATTCCTTCGGCAATTGTAAATGTGTTGGGAGCCGAAAATCATTCGGGCAAAGCAGCCTACAAAGGTCTGCACGATGTACTGAAGCTCGATAACATTTTTGTGCATTTGTACGGAAAAAAAGAAACAAAGCCCGGCCGTAAAATGGGACATGTAACCATCATAAGCAACGAACGACAGAAGCTAATTCATACAGCAATAAAGAT
>CAXUMK010000309.1:0-6652 GCA_964251885.1 uncultured Segetibacter sp.
AATTCATCTTTCAGAATACGTTCGCAGCCGTTCAATGCATCCTCCAAACGCACGTCTTTACCTTTAATTCCGCTAAACTGCTCTGTTGCATAAAAAGGTTGTGTAAGAAAGCGTTCCAGGCGCCTTGACCTGTTTACCAGGTTTCGGTCATCGGGCGACAACTGTTCCAGGCCAAGCATAGCAATAATGTCTTTTATCTCCTCATATTTCGCCAGCGTTTGCCTGATGTCCTGTGCAATATTGTAATGCCTTTCACCAATGATAGATTTTGTCGCCATTTTAGAATTGGATTGCAGCAAATCAATTGCAGGAAAAAGCCCTTCGCCCGCCCTCTTTCGCGAAAGAACAATAGATGCAGACAGGTGAGAAAAAGTGTGCACCGCCGAAGGGTCGGTTAAATCATCGGCAGGCACATACACCGCCTGGATAGAAGTGATAGCGGCAGTATCAGTATTTGAAATGCGTTCTTCAAGGTTCGACAATTCGGTACCCAGTGTTGGCTGATAACCCAAACGCGAAGGCATCTGACCCATCAAACCCGACACTTCCATTCCCGCCTGTATAAAGCGGAAAATATTATCGATCAATAAAAGAACATCCCGATGTTCATCATCCCTAAAATATTCTGCCATAGTAAGCGCCGCATGTCCCACACGAAAACGGGCTCCCGGCGGCTCATTCATTTGCCCAAACATCATCACCATATTTGGAAGAACACCCGCTTCTTTCATCGCCTCGTAGAGTTCCTGTCCCTCGCGGCAGCGTTCGCCAATGCCACAAAACATGCTTACTCCCTTTTGATGCTCAACCACGTTGTGAATCATTTCTGTAAGCAACACTGTCTTGCCGACTCCTGCCCCGCCAAAAAGACCGGCTTTGCCACCACGTTCCAATGGTATAAGCACATCAATGGCTTTGATACCTGTTTCAAAAATGTCGGATTTAGAAGAACGGTTTGACAGCGAAAGCGGAGGCTGGTGAATACTGCGAAGTTCGCCGCCTGTTACCGGAGCAATATGGTCAACCGCATTGCCAAATACATTGAACATGCGCCCCAGCGTTTCTTTTCCAACCGGCACTTTCAAGGGCTGATCGTTGCTTTTTACAACCATTCCCCGTGCAAGACCCTGCGTAGGCGTCAATGCTATACAACGAACGATATGATTACCTGGCTGCGCCATTACTTCCATCACCACTTTATCATTTTCGCCAGCATACACAACTGAGTTGATAGAAGGTAAATGTTTATCAAATTTGATGTCTACAACACTGCCTTGTACCGACACAATTTTTCCTTCAGACAGGGCTTTGGTATCGTGCGCTTCCGGTATATCAGCATTGTTCATATTCTTTTAGCTTGATAATTCTTTTTGTAACCAGCAGATGTTCTTTACTCACCTCCGGTTGTGTCACTCCCTTTTACTGTATATTTTTATAGCAGCCATTTCTGCAATACCTTATCGCAGCAACCGTACAGTGTAAATAGTGGTTATAATGGATTAAAACTATTTGGCTTATTCTTTCACGCCTTTATGCACCTGCAACAGATGCAAAAAGCGCGAAACTAATTACCTTACAAGTGCCGGTAGAGTTTTTCATATTTATTCTTTTGTTAGTGTGGTGATAATTTCAGGTAAAGCTGAAATGATCAGATCTCTTTATCAATCATCTTCATAACCGCTTTTGATAACTGTCGATATCATTTTAAACTGAACATTAGCATTGAAAAAATGCCTTGTATGAGCCGGTATTATAATGCCCTCGCCTAACCTGAGCATGTACAACTTGTCATCAATAGTTAGTTCAGCAGTTCCGTCGATAATTTGAATATAGTTGTCAAAAGGCGAAGTCTTTTCCGCTAACTCTTCTCCCGCATCAAATGAGGAAACGGTTACATTGCCGGTTATCTTTTTAATAATTGTTTTGCTTACCACTGCATTGGGCATATATTCAATGATCTCAACAATAATATGTGCCTTCGACTTTTCTAACTCAGTACTGTCGTTTACACTGTATTCATCCTTTTTTCTAAGGTTAATATCGTCATACTTTTCCATCTCTTTTTAATTTAAATAGTTGCCCTGACAGCCAATAAGGTATACCGTATTTAAACGAATTATGTATTGAAGAACTTAGACGAATGCTAATACCAGGCAAACCCACTCAGTTCATTGCCAGCCCTGAAGAAGGGTAATCCCTGTACTTTTAAAAACTGTTAAGAAATAATCTTATTGATTACAAAGTTGAAAACATCCTGCCTTTAAAGCATTACACATTTAGCTATAATTATTACACATATCACAGATTGGTGGGTTGAACCCGGCAAGTTGTTTTATATAAAAGGAGAAACACTCTGCCTGTATGAAGATTGTTGTTAACTGTAAAATAACTTTGCATAACAGTTAAAACAACCTGAATGTGAGGGGGACACTGCGGTTTTGCTGTACTTTTACAGGAATAGAAAGAAAAAGTTGAAGCTTTACGTCAAATATATGGTCAGCCTTCGCTGTAAGATGATGGTGAAAGAAGAACTGAAAAAGTTGGGTCTGCATTATGTGATTGTTGACCTCGGCCAGGTAGAAATTTTGGAAGATATTACTCAAAAACAGCACGAACAACTGAAAGAAAACCTGCTTAGGTCAGGGCTCGAATTGCTGGATGATAAAAAAAGTATCCTGATCGAGAAAATAAAAAATGTTATAGTTGAAATGATTCATTATTCAGAGGAATTGCCTATAGTGAACTATTCTGATTTCATCAGCGAGAAACTGCAATATGATTATACCTATTTGTCCAACATTTTCTCTGAAGTAAAGGGCATTACCATACAGCAATTTATCATTATTCATAAGATTGAAAGGGTAAAAGAATTGCTTTTGTACGACGAACTGAACCTGACAGAGATATCGTACAAACTTCGGTACAGCAGCGTGGCGCATTTATCTAATCAATTTAAGAAAGTCACCGGCCTCTCTCCTTCCTACTATAAAAAATTGAAACAAAAACGGAAAGGCAATCTTGAGAATATGTGATACATCCCTTCTTCTTCCCGTGCACTTTTAGCTTTCCATCTCTTCGTGCAGATGTTTCCCCGATCAATGTCAAAGGTTGCCTTCTGAGAACTAAGTGCACTATTCCACAAAAATGAGTGCCTTAAAAAAAGCCTTGCTTATTAGTTAAGCAAGGCTTTTGGCTTGATCTCTTACAGCGTTTTTGGCTCTTCCAAATCCGTTTTAACCGAGCCGTGTATATCAGATTTCAGCTTAGCTAAAAACTTTTCAGTTTCTTCCGGCGACTCCGTCTCACCCGAAAGCTTTCTGATTGCATTAAGGATATAAGATTGTGTTTTTGATATTACGTCTAAAGTAACCTGGTTATCTACAATTTGTTTTTGGTTATCTATAATGCTTGATTGATTGGTTACAATTACTTCCTGGTTGCTTTTGATCTCATCCTGGTTTTTTAAAATTGATTCCTGGTTTTTAATGATTGTTGACTGGTTTTTTAGAAGTTCTTCCTGGTTGTCAAGAATTGTTTTTTGATTGTCTAATGTTGCTTCTTCTGAATTTGCCATAAGTTTCCCTTTCGGGTTTTTTATATTTTTAAAAAATAAATTGGCAGTAAAATTAATAAACAGCATTTAATTTTCGCACGCATTTATATGAATCTCTTACACTTTAAACAGAAAATAAAAAAGAAACAAATCATACATTTGAAGCAATATTAAAGTCTCCATTATGCCACATATTCATTTGCCCGAAGGCTATCCGGGCATCCGTAGTTTATTCATGTATAGCCCTGTTACTGCTCTGCCTTTGAATAACTTAGTACAAACACTTTTACACGATCCCGAAACGTCTACACTTACGCCTGGCGAAAGAGAATTAATTGCTGCTTACACTTCAAGCCTTAATAATTGTAAGTACTGTGCTTCTACGCATGGCGCTATCGCTAAATACCAGTTAGGCGGAAATGAAACCGTTGTGCAGAATATACTGCACAGGGATGTAGAAGGTGCAGAGGTAAGTAATAAAATGAAAGCGCTGTTTCGTATAGCAGCCAAAGTGCAGGATAGTGGAAAGCGCGTTACCGAAGATGATGTGTCGAATGCAAGAGAAAAGGGTGCAACTGACAAAGAAATTCATGACACGGTATTGATTGCCGCCGCCTTTTGTATGTTCAACAGGTATGTGGATGGGCTTGCTACATGGGCGCCTGATGATCCTTCTGTTTATGATGCAATTGGTAAACAGCGTGCCAGCGAAGGGTATATGACAAAACCATTTGTTGTTCATCAGCCAGCTTAATTAAATTTTAATCAAGGAAAACCTGCACAAAATTAGTCCATAGTAAAGAGTATATACTAAGTGAGAAAAAATAAGTAGAACTTTTTTGAGCCGGGTTGAATTACTACTATCAGGCAGCCGTTGCGTCGCACTCGTGTACTTTTTGTTCTTTATTCGACAGGCTGCGGAGTCAGTTAGAGTGCATTACAAATTGTCGCAAAAGAAATAGGCAATGAAAAAAGCCGCTATGAAAAGATACCGTAAAAGTGAGTGACACAACAGAAGATCCACAAAGGATTTCTGTTGACTTCCCAAAAAAAGAAAATGACAATTTGGAATGCACCCGTCACTTGTATCTCTCAACAACTATAAAAAGAACTGTTACACAAAACCGTGCAACATTATTTTTTTAAAACTGTTTAATTATTAGCTAAAACATTCATCATGACATTAGAAGAAAAAGGGCCGATCATGCCACCACCTGAACTGAGTAGGTTTCCGCAGCAGGTTTCAAAAGAAATTCAAAGCTGGAACGATATAACTGCGGCAACGCATTGGGAAATATATGATCGCTCTAAACCAAATGGAGCAGATTTTTATATTGGCCGGAAAGAATTGGGTCATATCCATTTAGATGGAGAAGTGCATCTTGCTATTGGCAAAGAGTTAGCAGCAGTACTTATTAAAAATAAGCTTGGAAAGAAATTTCCCTACGGAAACGACTGGGTGACAAGCCCAATCGAATCAGCGGAAGATGTGGCGCATGCAGTTTGGCTTTTTAAATTAAGCTACAATAGAATTAAAGGAGAGCCGGTCGAAAAATTGATCCTTGAAATCGATAGTTACAAGTAACAAGGTATTCTTACATCACTCTTTCAGGTATTGGTTTTGCAGCATCGAATTATTATACTTTCCGCCTTATAAGTTTATGACTTGCCGAATATAGAATTTGTGAACAACATACCCTTAAAACCTTGTAACCTTAGTAACACAACATATCTGCCCAAAAATAACTAACCTTATTACCTTATATCTTTCACGATTCTTTCAGGAATGGAAGTAGTGAGATTTTGAGTTATCAAAACAGAATAAGTATAAAGGTTGTGGTATTCAATTTCACGAATTAACGATAAGGTAATAAGGTCTTTCTTTCTCTTTTCTATCCGTTACTAAGGTAATAAGGTTTTTATGCCGGTAGCTGTACACGCATTGCTTATGCTGTTTTAGATAAAGTTATAAAATCACTTTCTTTATTGCTATTGTTGGTACATTGTGCTTTTCAAATAAAGCCAAATAAAGCTGTACAAGTACAAGTAAGCCCCGCCTTGGCGGGGACGATGAAAAATAGTAGTAATACAGTCGGCTCATAAAATGTATTGCACATTTTTATACAGCTTGATTATAAGGCTTTTGCTTTATTTTCGTCTACTTATACATTTTCAATTACTTTATAAAATACTGTATGAGTGTACAGAATAATAAAAAAACTATAGCAGAGCTTAAAACAGCCGGAGCAAAAACAACTTTACAATACAAGCATTTTCTTCGTTTTCTATTACCTGTTGCCGTACTTCTTTGCCTTTTGATGATTTGGTTTTTTATTTCTTATGTACATCTTTTTCCTGCTTATGCATTGCCGTCTCCTCAATCAGTATGGAAAAGTTTTCTGGAGGAGATAGCTGCCGGACGTTTGCTTAACGATATCATTGCTTCTTTGTGGAGAGTTGCGGTAGGTTTTACAGTTTCTGCTCTCCTCGGCATTCCTGTTGGTCTGTGGCTTGGGCAACATTTGTATGCAAGGCAGGCCTTTATACCCATGCTTAATTTCTTTCGCTTTCTTTCGCCACTTGCCTGGATACCTTTTGCCATACTATGGTTTCATATCGGTGATAAGCCGGCTATTTTCCTTGTATTTATGGCGACCTTTTTTCCGCTGGCATTGGCAACGATGTCGGCTGTGGCCACTATTCCCAGTATTTATTTTAGAGTAGCACAAGATTATAATTACAAAGGCATCGAGCTGCTGACCAAAGTCACTTTTCCTGCAGTACTGCCACAGGTCATCACATCGCTGCGTGTGAGTTATGGAATTTCCTGGGTAGTGATTGTTGCTGCAGAAATGGTAGGTTGCCAGGACGGTTTGGGTTACGGTATCTGGGAGGCGCGTAATGGCTTGCGGCTTGATTCTGCTGTTTGTTATATGATCGTTATTGGCTTGCTCGGAATGGGTATTGATCGCCTGCTGGCGCAGTTAACAAAATCACCAAACGTACGCTGGGGCTATGAAAGATAATTCTGCAAGTAAACTTGTACTGGATAAAGTTTCGCATAGTTACGGGCCGGTAGCTGTTCTGAATAATTTAAAC
>CAXUMK010000310.1:0-6578 GCA_964251885.1 uncultured Segetibacter sp.
ACTCTTTTCATGGCAACTTTTATTGCCGAATGATAAATCTATCAGTACACGGGTGCGACGCAAGTAAAGCTTCATAGCAGTAATTCAGCCGGGCTCAAAAAAAATCTCAATCTTGTTTGTTCCTTTATTCTCAGCTATCCTGCTGCTTTTATCAATTATTCTTTCTTTGTTTTGTCCTTCTGTTTTACTTCAACCAAATCCATATCGCATTTGGCACATTTGCCTGGCTTATTGCTTACTACTTCAGCATGCATTGGGCAGGTGTAGGTTTTCATTTTCACTAAGTCCATACCACATTTGGGGCACTTGCCGGGTCTATCACTTACCACACCGGTGTCCATTGGGCAAGTATATTTTACCTGCGGTGTAACAGAAGTTTTTGATGTTTCTTTTTTGCTTTTTTCTGTTTGTGCAAAAGTTGCAAACGATGCAGTTACCGCAACCAGGAAAATGATAATTAATTTCATTGTACTTGATTTATGTGATGAATTGTTGAGACGATAGGAATGAGCTATTTTTTCATTTTCATCTTCATTAACGAAGGATATACTCTAAGATATACTTTTATTGCCGGGTTTCTTTATCAGCAACTACTTTGCTTTGCAGTGTTCTCCCTATCTTGAAATAACTTTCTCACTTCTGCATTTTCATTGACTGTTTCAGCAATAATTGCATGTGCTCTCCACGATATATCTGTCGTGATTTTCACTTTGTTAAACGATCAATTCAGTTTATACAATAGGTGACAATAAAGATAAGCAAGCCGATTCCAATGCGGAGAAAGAAAGAAATAATTCGATAAATTTTGCTGCCCCAAACAGACCTGCAGCAATAACAGGTATAGCACGGTTATATTACTTTTTAATTTTCATCTTTTAATTTGCAAATGTTAATTGCAATCATTATTTTGAATTTTATACGTCGTTATTTTTCAGATAATCTCATCATACTTTCTCAATATAACCCAACCCAATGCAGCTATCCATAACTAATCTTTCAAAAACATATCCTAACGGTGTGCATGCGCTTAAAGGAATTGACGTTACCATTACACAAGGCATGTTTGGCTTACTTGGCCCCAACGGAGCAGGAAAATCGTCGCTGATGCGTACAATTGCAACTTTGCAGGAGGCGGATACCGGTACTATTTTTCTCGATGAATTAGACGTACTTAAAAATAAAGAAAGTGTAAGAAAAATACTTGGCTACCTGCCGCAGGAATTTGGCGTATATCCTAAAATAAGCGCTGAACTGATGCTCGATCATATTGCGCGGCTTAAAGGACTAAGCAATACTGCAGAACGCAAACAAACGGTAGCTGCCCTTTTGAATCGCGTAAACTTATATAATGACCGCAGGAAAAATTTAAGTACTTACTCCGGCGGTATGAAACAGCGTTTTGGAATAGCGCAGGCTTTGATAGGGAAGCCAAAACTTATTATTGTAGATGAACCCACTGCAGGTCTTGATCCTGCAGAAAGAAACCGGTTTTATAACCTGTTGAGCGAATTAGGTGAAAACACAATAGTGATTTTATCAACCCATATTGTAGAAGATGTAAAAACACTTTGCAATGATTTTGCTATTATAAGCAGGGGTGAATTATGGCTGCACGATCATCCTGATGAAGCCATCCTGGAACTTACCGGAAAGATTTACAGTAAGATGATCAGCAAAGATGCCATCAACGAATACCGAAACGAATACAAAGTAATATCTGTGCAGATGAGAGCAGGGCAATTGAATCTGCGTGTGTATTCTGATAGTGATCCCGGTAATGGCTTTCACCCTGTGCAACCAATACTTGAAGATGTTTACTTTTATAAGATAAGTAATCACATGGATGTAATCACACTATAATTCCCTTCGCTTAAACCCTACGTTTTATGTTCTGGCAAATAGTTCTGTTTGAAATAAAGTATCGTATAAAAAGACCTGCGACCTGGCTTTATTTTTTTGTTTTCTTCCTTATTGGTTTTATTTCCATTGCTACAGGCTCTTCTCCGGCTTCAGAAAAAGTAATGCACAATGCTCCATGGGTGATGGCAAGCGGAAGTATAACTTTCAGTTTTTTAATGATGCTGGTATGCTCTGCTGTAATGGGGGTTCCTTTATACAGGGATATAGAACACAACACACGAAATTATCTTTTTGCCTATCCTATTACCAAAGCAAGTTATTTTTGGGGACGTTTTTGGGGTTCTTTTGTATTTGTACTCGTAATTGGTACTGCTTTTAATTGGGGATGTATTTCCGGCGGCGCTGTTGGTCCATTTTTGGGATGGGTTCCGGCAGAGAGAATTGGCTCTTATAATCTCTGGAATTATTTTCATCCTTATTTTGCTTTTTCTATCGGTAATTTATTTCTTTCTTCTGCTATCTTTTTTGCTCTCGTCTCGCTTACCCGAAATATAAAAGTTATTTATTCTGCCAGTATTATATTATTCATTGCTTACCTGCTGGCTAACTTTCTTACAAGAGACCTCGAAAACAAGGCTCTTGTAAAATTGCTGGACCCTTTTGCCTTAAATACATTTAGCCTTGAAACTCGTTTTTTTACGCCTTATGAGAAAAATACATTGCTTACGCCTATAACCAGAACTATTTTATTAAACAGGCTGATTTGGGTGGGTTTATCATTGGTTATTATTTTTTATGCTTATTGGCGTTTTAGTTTTCAAAAATTTCTGCAACCTGAAAAAATAAGAATTAAGAAAGATAAACTGGCTGCTGCAGAAACAGCGCCTTCTTTACCTTTAAACATACAACAGGATTTTGGCGGCAGCCATACCAGGAGAATTTGGTTGAATTTGAGTAAAATTGAGTTTCTTAATATCATTCGCGATAATTATTTCAGAGCCATTTTACTAGGCGGAGTTATTTTTCTTTTAATTGATTTCTGGATAGGCAATACTTTTTACAGCGTCTCCAATAAACCGCTTACTATCTTTTTGATGGATTACAAGAATTATGATTACAACGTTTTCATGTTTATTATATTGCTTTTTTATACAGGTGAAACTGTTCACCGGGAAAAAGCTACGGGGTTCAACATTATTAACGATGCGATGCCTGTATCAAATGCGGTATTTTATATGTCTAAGCTTTTAAGCTTGTTTGGGATAGCTTTTGTATTGGCAACCATACCACTGATAGCAGGTGTGCTGGTACAAACACTCAAAGGATTTACCAACTATAATTTTGGTGTCTACTTTATCGATTTGTACCTGCTTACATTGCCTGGTTTTATACAAATGGTGCTGCTTTCATTCGCAGTACATATTATTGTGAACAATAAATTTGCCGGGCACGGTATAGCATTGCTGATATGGGTAAGCATGTTTCTGATGAGAAACTTTGCCCAGATGGATTACAATCTCTTTTTCTATTTTTATACTCCCGAGTACAGGTGGAGTGATATGAATGGATTGGGACATTTTGCTAAGCCCCAATTCTGGTTCAATTTGTACTGGTTACTGTTAGGTGGATTACTTATAGCAATTGCTTATTTGTTCTTCCAGCGGGGTATTACCGGTGGTACTAAAGAAAGATGGCGGATAGCTATGGCACGTTTTAAAAATACTCCCCGTCTGTTGATACCGCTGTTCCTCATTGCCTGGCTATTATGCGGTGCCTTTATTTATTATAATGTAAGTTATCTTAATAATTATTACAGCGCCGCTGAAACAAGAAACAGGCAGGCACGATATGAAAAAGCGCTGAAAAAATATGAAGACATTCCTCAGCCCAAAGTGACCAGTGTATATATGAAAGCCGATATTTATCCTGGTGAAAGGATGGTGAATATTTATGCAAAGATTTTTATTAAAAATAAATCTAACCACGCAATTGACTCCCTGCACTTGCTTGCTGAGCAAAACGTAAAATACAATATTCTTTATAATGGTGATAAGCTGGCTTATATCAATCCATTAAATTATCCCTATTCCCTGTTTACCTTTTTTAAAAAAGGCCAGGATACTGTTAATTATCGAATTTATAAATTACCGGCAGCCTTAAAACCAGGTGATTCTGCTGTACTGGAAGTCTATTCAAAGATCGAAAATCATGGGTTTTTAAACAACGGGTTCAGTCGTGAAATATTATATAACGGAACTTTTTACAGCGGTGGCCTTCCTTCGTTTGGATATGATCCGCAAAGGGAACTGGAAAGTGATGAATACCGTAAGAAAAACGGGTTAGCAAAAAAGAATGATGAATTCCCCGAACAGAATGATCCTAAAGGCACAAACCGGATATTATTTAATGACGATGCTGATTTAATTCACTTTGAAGCGGTTGTCAGCACAACTCCCGACCAGATAGCTATTGCTCCAGGAAACCTGCAAAAGGTATGGGAGGAGAAGGGAAGAAAATATTTCTCTTATGTGCAGGATACACCAATTGATATGTTTTTCAATATTGTTTCAGCCAGATATGAAACGCTGAAAGATACAGTAAAGCTTGCTGACGGCCGAAAAATTAACATTGAAATATTTTATGACAAACAGCATCCATTTAATCTAAATCGTTTTGATGCAGCCTATAAAGATGGTTTGCAATATTTCTCCACCACTTACGGCCCCTTTCAATACAGGCAAATGCGCCTTCTCGAATTCCCGCGCTATGCAGCATTTGCACAAAGCTTTCCAAATACCGTTCCCTATTCTGAAGATTTTAGCTGGGTAGCTGATTACAGAAAACCAGATGATTTTGATTATACCTATTTTGTAACGGCTCATGAACTGGCGCATCAGTGGTGGGGACACCAGGTTACGCCTAACTATACCCGTGGCTCTAACCTTATTTCTGAAGCACTCGCAGAATATTCCGCATTGATATTAACTGAACGGAGGTATGGAAAAGACAATATGCAGCGCTTTCTTAAGCAGGAACTGGATAATTATCTAAGTGGAAGGGCTAATGAAGCAAAAAAAGAAAATACTTTTATCAATTGTAACCGCCCTTATGAATGGTACTACAAAGGCAGCCTTATTTTGTATGGACTGCGCGATCTGATCGGCGATACTGCTTTGAATACAGCTTTGCACCAATTTAGAGACAGCTTTGCTTTGCGGGAAGAACCTCCTTTTGCAGGCAGCAATGATTTATATACTTTCATCAAAAAACATACGCCTGATTCACTTCAGTATTACCTGACCGACACATGGCAAAAAATTACCTTGTACGAAAATAAGCTGATAACAGCCACGGCAAAAGCTGCAGGCAAAGATGAATATGAGGTAACTCTTAAGGTGTCTGCACGCAAGTTATATGCAGACAGTACGGGCAAGGAGTTTGTTGCACCCATGAATGATTATATTGACATAGGAATTTTTGCAGAGGAAAGCCGTAATAAAGAAGGCCGAAAACAAATTAATCCAATTTATCTCAAAAAGTATAAACTTCAGCCAGGAACCAAAACCTTTACTATTCATGTAAAAGGCAAGCCTGTAAAGGCAGGTATAGATCCTTATAATAAACTAATAGACCGGATACCTGATGATAATGTGGGAGCCGTGGATATTCAATAATTTATTTTTTCATTTTCATCTTCATCAATGAAGGATATACTCTAAGATACACTTCTATTGCCATTGGATTTTTACCATACAAAGAATTGAGTTTTTTATCGGCATGGTAGAATGTGACTTGGCCTCCTCCTGCTAGTTTTGTTTTACCCAATTGCAATAAGTCATAATTAAAACCGGCTGTAAAAGCATTTACCGGAAAAACTGCATCATGGCTATACACTGCTTCATCCAAAGAAAGTTCTTCAACCGATTTTTGCACCCATTCGTAACGGCCATACAACGCCAATTTGTTCTTTCTCCATTCGCCTTCTACCAACGCTGCATTCTCACCACTGTGACCGGCAGTTTTGTTTAGTCCCCAAACTGCTGTTGCATTAAAAGTACTGTTAGATGCTAAAGGCAAAGTGTAAATAGCTGATGCTGTGGTGCGGTTTACATCTTCATCAGGATGCAAGGCTTCGGGACTTTTTATAAACCCATGTGATACCTGTAACGCCCAGTTTTGTGAAGGATTGTACGACAACCTTCCGCTCCACGAATTGAAAAGAGGTTTATCGAAGTTATACCTTTTTTCATCGGGTTCTCTGCCGGTAAAAGAAGAGCCTTCCAGTTTAAAATCTCCGTACCGTACACCCAACGTTGCTACCCCAAAAGTGACGTGTGTTGCATCAACCCAATGATGAGAAATGGGCGCATCAGGATTGTCTAAAGCCGAAGGGCGATGCATAAAAGCTACCGGGCCTAAGGCTGGTTCTCCCGGATAGCCCACATACAAAAATACATCTGCCTTCTTTGACAAGGCTTGCGCATAGCTGACCGATAATTCAGAAAACAGGTCATGCGGGTGCTGCCGGTCAACAATTGATTTTCCCTTGTAGGCTTCACCACTTTGAAAAAGTAGGGGATAACCATCGCTGCCTGTAACAGCATCTAAAGAAGACATGATGCTAAAGTGAAACAAACCGTTTTGCCCTACCTGCCTTTGCCCCATAAACATCAACCAATCAGGCGCATCTACCTTACTATTGCCTCTTGAACCTTTGT
>CAXUMK010000311.1:0-231 GCA_964251885.1 uncultured Segetibacter sp.
ATGTTGCAGCAGCTTGTCCGCGTACTTTGCTAAAACGAATCAGGCAGCAATGTATTGACAAAGGTTTCAACCCTCAGTTTGCCAAAGAGTTTGAATGGTTCAATTTTCGCGAAACTTCTCAATCATTTAAAGATAAAAACTATTCTGCCCCAACGCCGTTTACTACCGGCATGTTTGGCTACTCCATCTTACGCCTTTCACAAAACAAGGAATTCTATAACGACCTTTTTA
>CAXUMK010000311.1:241-4992 GCA_964251885.1 uncultured Segetibacter sp.
CAACAACTTGGAAAATTCGGGGTGCCTATAGAAGGATTGCATACCGAAACCGGAGACGGAGTATGCGAAGCCGCGTTGGATTACACAGACATACTGGAAGCTGCAGACAGGGCTGTATTGTTTAAATCTTCGGTAAAAGAGATCGCATCGCAACATAACCTGATGGCTTGCTTTATGGCAAAATGGAGCAGTGGATTTCCAGGCTGTAGCGGGCACATTCATCAAAGCTTATGGAATGCAAAGCAGACAGCAAATTTATTTTATGATGAGAATGATGAGAACAGCATGAGTGACTTGCTGAAGCATTACATTGCCGGGCAGTTGTATTGCCTGCCTTATATTTTGCCAATGTATGCACCAACTGTAAACAGCTATAAAAGATATGTAGAAGGTGCGTGGGCATCCACATCGGTAAGCTGGGGTATTGAGAACAGAACGGCAGCGCTGCGTGTCATTAACCATAGTCATACATCCATGCGCCTCGAAACAAGAGCGCCAGGAGCAGATGCAAATCCATACCTTTCACTTGCTGCAAGTCTTGCATCTGGCCTATACGGTATCGAAAACAAATTGCCTTTAAATATTTTAACAACTAAAGGAAATGAATATGCAAATACAGTCAATCAACCGTTTCCAAAAACATTAAAAGAAGCAACCGATGCCATGAAGGCTTCTGATATACCCAACCAATTGTTCGGAGCAGCCTTTACTGACCACTTTATAAAAACCCGCGAATGGGAATGGAAACAGTTCATTCAAAAAGTGACAGACTGGGAGTTGAAGCGGTATTTTGAAATAATTTAAACCCGGCCCTAAAGGGAGAAGAGAGAGAACAAGCCCCAACCCTAAAGGGCGAAGAGAGAACAGAGAACAGTGGCTGATGTGGAAGATACAATGTCTGGCTATATTCTACAGTACCGCTCCTTCTCCTCCAGGAGAAGGAGTTGGAGGATGAGGTAAAAAATAAAAACTAATCCGCTTTGTTTACTAAAATGCCTTTTATAGATTTTACAGCGATAGTTGAAGAGGCCTGGAAGGCTTATGATAATACACGCAAAATAAAAAGGATAGTAGACATCAGCGCCAAAGTTTCCACCAATCATGTTTACAGGGTTACGTTTAGCGATGGCAATTTTATCATTGCCAAGTTGTCTTACTTCGGCACTTTTGAGCACTTTGTGGAAGACCACAGCATAATAGATACTTTGTCTAATAACCTGCCTGCGCCCTTTGAAAATTTTTTAGCAAGGGCTTTGGCAAAGGGAAAATCATTATTCGTTTATCGGTTTAGAGATGAAATCTTAGATGCATGGGTTATCTTTTACCGCCCCATTACGATTAAAAAAAGATTGCCCAAACGATTGGATGAAATGCAGATTGTAAAGCTTGCCGAGCAGGTAGCGATGTTTCATAAAGCGTGTCATAATACGCGGAATACACTTCCGCCATCTTCCAAAACGCTGAAAACAGATATTGACCATTTACTCAGGATTATTGAGACCGATGAAGGCAGGTTTGAGCACCGCATGCATCTGGATGATATAAAGAAGCAATCAGATTTGTTTTTACAAAACACAGAAATACTCAAGTCACCCCAATTTGATAAAATACCTGTTTTTGTTGACTGGAATATTGGAAATTTTTCGGTCACCTCTTCTGCACGATTGTTCTCAAGGTGGGATTATGACTGGTTTAGAATGGGTTCGCGAATGCTCGACTTTTACTTTTTAAGCCGTGTCGTTTCTGATGTCGGCGACAGAACAGCCTTTAGTTATTACATAGGACCATTGATGGAAAAACGGTTTTTACTTTTCTTAAAAGTCTATCACAAAATGTATCCTTTAAATGAAGCAGAAGTCAGGTTTTTAAAAGAAGCTTATCGCTTTTTTATTTTGAATTATGTAATCAAAGACGGCAGGTTTTTCTTCCATGAATTATTTGCCATTAAACTACAGAAAGAAGCGTACGAGGTTTACCTGCCTTCAATAGAAAAAGAGTTTGATGCAGGCATTATTTTAAAAGCTCTACATATTTAATCTGATCATGGAGATACAACCTTTTTTACCTCTCGCTGAAAAATTCAGAGCAGTCTTTTTAGATTCTTATGGAGTGCTGAAAAATTATAAAGGCCTGATTGAGGGTGTACAGCATACAATCGCTACATTAAGAGAAAAAGGTATCGCGATAAGGATCCTCACTAACGATGCATCCCGCAGCCAGGAGCAGCAGATTGAGAGTTTTGCAAAGCAGGGATTGCACGGGTTTGAGACCTATGAAGTCATTACTTCGGGCATGATGGCGAAGCACTTTCTTCAGCATAAAATAACCGAAGGAAAGATTGCCTATCTCGGCACCAAAAATTCTGCGTATTATATTTTGCAGTCGGGGTTAGAGCATATTTCTGTAAATGATGTCGATCTCGACAATGTAAACGACATCTCCGCTTTTGTTTTTTTAGACGACGAAGGCTTCGACTGGAACACTGATATTAATAAAGCCGTCAACCTGCTTCGCCGTAAAAATATTCCCATCATTGTTGCCAATTCCGACAAGCTGTATCCTGTTTCTAAAAATGATGTAGCGGTTGCTACCGGCGGCATTGCCCGGCTGGTTGAAAGTATGCTCAATAAAAAGTTTATTCATTTTGGAAAACCCGATACCCAAATGTTCACCTATACTTATAACCGGTTAAAGCAACGGTTAGGCCCTTTTAACAAAAAAGAAATTTTAATGGTTGGCGATAACCTAAACACCGACATTTTAGGAGGAAACAAATTTGGTATTAAAACCGCACTCGTGCTTTCAGGAAATACGAGGGAAGATAATGCCGAACAGCAAATCAATTCATCAGGCATTATCCCCGATTTCATTTGCCGTTCAATTATTGACTGATGAGATTTATACTCACGAGGATTAGTTTTCCGTTTAACGGGACAAGTAGTGCAAAGCCGAATAGTGAAAATACCGTACAAGGGAGTGACACAACGATGCTTAATGCTTATTCTTCTGCTGGTTCCCAAAAAAATCTATTGCACCGGTATTTAGCAAGCAGTATAGCTACATAAAAAGGAGATGGTTAACCTGTATTCTGAAAAGTAAGAGAAACGCAAAAAAAGAAGCTTAACGGCTTCTTTTTTAATAATAAGTAAAACAAAAGGTCTCACATTTAGGGGGACTTTATTGCGGTAGATATAAGGTTAGCAACGGCCCGCTAAATAATGATATAATTGGGGTTTAATAACACAAACACTATACCAATAGGCAAAGCAGCTAAAACGCTCATATAAAAATTGGTTAAAGACCTGAACTTTAGTGGCAAACGAAAAAACTGGAGAAGTTTTAAAAATAAAAGCCTATTCCCTTACCTTTGCGCCAATTTCAGCAATAAAAAAATTGTCATATATGTCGAAAGCTGGTAAGGTTAAACAGGTTATCGGGGCTGTAGTAGATGTTCATTTTGAAGGAAGTCTGCCCGAAATATACAATTCTCTTGAATTGGTGCGTGAGAACGGTGATATTTTGGTTATGGAAGTTCAGCAGCACCTGGGTGAAGACAGCGTTCGCTGTATTGCGATGGACGGAACCGAAGGACTTGTAAGAGGTATGGCAGTTACCGATACCGGTAAAGCTATCAGCATGCCTGTCGGCGAAGGCATTAACGGACGCTTGTTTAACGTGACAGGAGATGCGATTGACGGCTTGCCTCCCGTTAGCAAAGTAAACGGCCGTCCCATTCATAATAAACCTCCCCTGTTTGAAGACCTGAGTACATCTTCTGAAATTTTGTATACAGGCATTAAAGTAATCGACCTTATCGAGCCTTATTCAAAAGGTGGTAAAATCGGTCTATTTGGTGGTGCAGGAGTGGGAAAGACAGTATTGATCCAGGAGTTGATTAATAATATTGCAATAGGATATGGAGGTCTCTCTGTATTTGCAGGTGTTGGCGAAAGAACCCGTGAAGGCAATGACCTGATGCGAGAAATGATTGAGGCCGGCATTATGAAATATGGCGAAAAGTTTAAGCACAGTATGGAAGAGGGTGGCTGGGACTTAGAGTCTGTTAACCTGGAAGAATTAAAAGAATCGAAAGCGACATTCGTTTTCGGTCAGATGAATGAACCTCCGGGAGCACGTGCACGTGTGGCATTGAGCGGTTTGACAATTGCCGAATATTTTCGTGATGGAGACGGACAGGGAAAAGGTAAAGACATTCTGTTCTTTGTAGATAACATTTTCAGGTTTACACAAGCTGGCTCCGAAGTATCGGCTTTGTTAGGCCGTATGCCTTCGGCAGTGGGTTATCAGCCAACGCTGGCTACCGAAATGGGACTAATGCAGGAAAGAATTACTTCAACAAGAAATGGTTCAATCACTTCTGTTCAGGCTGTGTATGTGCCTGCGGATGACTTAACTGATCCGGCACCAGCAACCACCTTTGCTCACCTGGATGCTACAACCGTACTCAGCCGTAAAATTGCTGACTTAGGTATTTATCCTGCCGTGGATCCGTTGGATAGTACAAGCCGTATTCTTAGCCCGTTAATAGTCGGAGATCAGCACTACGACACTGCAAACAGGGTTAAGTTGATTTTGCAGCGTTACAAAGAACTGCAGGATATCATTGCAATACTTGGACTGGATGAACTAAGCGATGAAGACAAATTAACCGTGTCAAGAGCACGTAAAGTGCAGCGTTTCCTGTCTCAGCCATTCCATGTTGCAGAACAGTTTACAGGTTTAAAAGGTGT
>CAXUMK010000311.1:5002-6558 GCA_964251885.1 uncultured Segetibacter sp.
AAGGTGTATTTGTAAGTATTGAAGATACCATCCGCGCTTTTAATTCAATCATGGATGGAGAGGTAGATGGGTATCCCGAAGCTGCATTTAATCTTGTAGGTACTTTGGAAGATGCAATTGAAAAAGGTAAGAAAATGATGGATGCAGCAAAGGCGTAAAGAAGTAATGAGACGTTAGTAGCAAGTAGTAAGAAGAGCACCAGCATTGTTATCTTATCACTTGTGAGACATCAAGAAGTATCGCCATTAAAATTAGTCTTGGGAAATATCAAGTTTCAGTTTATAATATATTTCGTCATTCTACTTACTACTTACTACTAACATCTTAATACTATTTATGAGAGTTCATAATTTTAAAGAGCTTAATGTTTGGAAAAAGGCAATTGATCTTGCAGTTCTTTCTTACCAGTTAACAGGCTTTTTTCCAAAAGAAGAGAAATACGGTTTAATAAGTCAAATACAAAGAGCATGTGTATCCATTCCTTCAAATATTGCAGAGGGATGTGGAAGAGTTTCAAATAAAGAATTACAACATTTTGTTTCAATTTCAATGGGTTCAAGTTATGAACTTGAAACGCAAATGATATTAGCATCGAGATTTGGATACATTGTTGACGATGATTTTTATCATTTTGGAGCATTGGTTTCTGAAGTCCAAAAAATGCTTTTTGGTTTTTATAACAGTTTAAGCTGAAGGTTTTAATCTTCCTACTTGCTACTATAATCTTACTACTATATGATATTAGAAATACTAACACCTGAAAAAAGACTGTATAGCGGTGATGTTTATGGGGTACAATTGCCTGGGATCGATGGCAAATTTGAAGTGCTTAACAGGCATGCTCCTTTAGTCAGCGCGTTGGGTAAAGGAAACGTGAAAGTAATTAAAGATAAAAACACCACTTCGAACTTTTCAATCGAAAGCGGCTTTGTTGAAGTGCTGAATAATAAAGCAACCGTTTTGGTAGAAGGTGCTACCGAACTGTGATCCTTTTTTAAATCTTCTAAATGTCTTAAGCGAAAGTTTAGGGCATTTTTATTTGTGGTATACTGCGCAAGGAATAAAAAAGTGAGTAGTTTTTTGGTACCAGACTGCATTACTACTATGAGTCAATCGTTGCGTCGCACTCGTGTACTTTTCATTCATTGTTGAACAAGCCAACTATAATTAGGTAATTAGCTAATGTGCTGATGTGCTAATCTGCTGATGCTATACTTCCCCGCCTTATAAGTTTGTTTGCCGAATGATAAGGTAATAAGGTTTTTTATACGGTATCTGTAATGCATTGCTTATGCTGGGTGCACTTCATGGTCGCTCTTGTGGTTGTCGTCCTTTTGTAAGTTCTATCGTTCTTTATTGCAAAGCACAGCTTGTCACGCAACAAAAGCGGGAAAGCAATCCTAATTGCGTCATTAAGTCATTAAAGCATCGTCATCAGGTTAACCAGTTGGCCGGGAGAATTGCTTCCCCGCCTCAGATAGACCCAGGCTGGCAATGACGAGTAGAAAATTAACGACGATTTGGTAGATAAAATGTTGGGTTATGCAATGCTGTAC
>CAXUMK010000312.1:0-6554 GCA_964251885.1 uncultured Segetibacter sp.
TTTGTTCTTTCTTCTGCTCCGGTTGTGTCACTCACTTGTACCGCATCTTTTCATATCAGCTCATACACCATGCATTATCTGCACAACATTCTTAAACTAATGGCATTGCACTTCATGCTGGAATAATCCAGGTTTTAGCTGTCTTTGCTCTCTTGTTTTCCTTTGCCGGTAAAATATATTATTTGACCGATACCGTGTTGGCAGGATTAATCTTTTTCTTTTTGCCAAAGTCACTTCTGCTTATTTTTTTCTTTTAAGAAATTATTTTCTTCACAACCAAAACTACTATTATGAAAAAGCGCATGTTTTTACTATTAGTATTAGCTGTTATTTATATTGGCTGTAAAAAGACTGACTTAAGTTCTGGTGGAAGCATTATAGCAATAAACATGGTAATACCACCTGATTCTATAAAATTAAACCCGTACGGATTCGCACCCCTTTCGGCTCTTGTTAATTTCACATCACCTGTCGCAGGTAAAACTGTCATTATTGTAAAGGGAAAACATGGTGCAGCCACTGATATAGTACATGTATTTAACGATAATGGAAGCTCCCATTCCATACCTGTAATCGGCTTATATGCTGACTTCTATAACACAGCACTTATTCGTATAATAAACAATAGCGGAGACACCCTGGCAAAAAGCACAATCAATATACAAACCGGAGATCTTCCACCAAACCTTCCCACCTCTATCGTCACCGATGTGCTTGCAAACAACGAGGTTCAGGAGGGATTGTATCTTGTAAGCAACTACAGCGCTTCTAACCCGCAAATTCCTTTAATGATAGACGATTATTCTGATCTACGGTGGGTGCTTGACTATCGAACCTCTCCCGACTTAATGATGTTAAGTTATCAATGTGGTATAAAACGTTTAAGAAATGGTGACTTTTATTTTGGAGACAATTCCGGCAATAAAATATATGAAATCGACCTATTGGGAAAGATATTAAATACATGGGATTTAAACCCCACCGGTTATTCTTTTCACCACGATATTGAAGAAAAACCAGATGGAAACTTTATAGCATCAGTTACTAAATCTGGCTCCCTTCATACAAATGGTACACCAACAATAGAAGATTATATTGTAGAAATAGACAGAGGAACGGGCAGTATTAAAACGGTTTGGGATTTAAAAGAATCTTTAGACGAATACCGCACAACTCTTACTACCGATCCAAACGACTGGATTCATGTAAACTCGGTTTTGTATGATACTATCGATAATACCATAATCATTTCAGGTCGAACCCAGGGAGTAGCAAAACTGACCTACGATAACAGAGTAAAGTGGATATTAGGCGCTCATAAAGGTTGGACAACAAACAGGAGAGAAGAAGATTTGAATGCGTTTTTACTAACACCTCTTGCTGCTGATGGAAGCAGAATTACCGATACTGCCATTTTAAATGGCTATATCAATCATCCTGATTTTGAATGGTGCTGGTATCAGCATTCCGTTATTTTTCTTCCTAATGGTGATCTTATGCTTTTTGATGATGGAAGTACCAGGAATTATATTGACGCTGCACCAAAATACAGCAGGGCAGTCGAATATAAAATTGATGAAAATGCACTGACAATTCAGCAGAAATGGCAATATGGAAAAGAGCGGGGACTTGAAACCTATTCATCCATTGTTTCAAGCGTACAATATTTACCAAATACTAACCACGTGCTCTTTTGCCCTGGCTACCAGGTACAAAATACAAATGGTTTAGGAGGAAAAATCGTTGAGGTAGATTATGCAACTGGTCTGGAAGTTTCACAAATAAGTATAACTTCAGCTAACGGTTGGGGATTTCACAGAACCAAGCGTATGACTGCTTATCCCGAATAAAAGAAGGTGGGTTAACATTTTTTAACAGGTTTAGTTCAAATGTTTTTTAATAAAAAATAAGAATATTGAAAAACTAACTAACTTTATACCAGCAATCGCAAGGCAATATATCAATCACATCAGCATAAGTTACTCTTTCTACAGGCTCTTTTAATTTGCTCCATACTATGAAAAGCCACCAATGAGGCTTGTATTTCATTAACCACTAAAATTTTTATCGCTATGGAGAAATCTACACACAATCAAAATTTAACTGAAAAGATAACTCTTGCTATAATTGTAGCAGGTGTTGTAGGCTATTGGGCCTATATACTACTTGGTCACGGTTTAGCTTAATATTTTAAACCGGTTTTCTAAGGTATTTTCAGTTTCATTTCAGCTTATCATTTAGGCAAAGAACCTAAATTACACTGCAACTGCATTTAAAATATGAAGTTGCAGTTTTTTATTTCTGACAAGCAGGACACTTGAAACACGAATATTCTAAACCCTATTTTGCTATCGCTTATAATTTAGTTTTCAAGCCTTCTTCTTTTTTGCTGTTTAATCTCATTCCCCTACTTTTGCACCGGCAAGTCTTATACGACCAGCTCCTATTGAACCCCCCCAGGGCAGGAATGCAGCAAGGGTAGATGGTTGTAGCGGTGCGATGTAAGTAACTTGCCATTTTTTTTGCTCTTTTCGTACCTTCTGTTATTTCTCTTTTTTTGTTTCGTGCAATTTTTTAGGTCTGTTTTGTAAATGTTATTAAGACTATTCTGCTCACTTCGACGGATTAATTTAAGTTGTAGAAAAAAGATTTAATTACCTAAACTCACTCCTTATTCTTTACTTTTTTGAAAAAGGCGGCTTAACTTCGGTAATATGGTTAACACCATCTTTCACTTTTAAATTGCCTGTATGAAAAAATTACTGAATCTTTTGTTGCCTTTCACCTTATTCTCATCTACTTACGCTCAGACAGCAGATGTAACTATGTCTCTGAGGGTGAATACTATCAATGGTACCGTGGAAGGTATAGACGAGTCTGGTATCCGTACTTTTAAGGGAATTCCTTTTGCCCAGCCTCCGGTAGGTGATTTGCGGTGGAAAGAACCGCAGCCGGTTAAAAACTGGAGCGGCGTACTAAAAGCAGATAAATTTGGCCCGCGTGCAATGCAACTGCCTTTGTTTGGCGATATGAATTTTCGCTCAAATGGAATGAGCGAGGATTGCCTTTACCTCAACATTTGGAGCCCTGCTAAAACTGCCGGTGAAAAGCTGCCTGTACTTGTATACTTTTTCGGAGGTGGTTTTGTAGCCGGCGACGGTTCTGAGCCACGGTACGACGGTGAAAGCATGGCACGTAAAGGAATCGTAGCCATTACTGTAAATCAAAGATTGTCTGTATTTGGATTTTTTGCTCATCCCGAACTTACAAAGGAATCTCCTCATCACGCTTCGGGCAATTATGGATTGATGGATCAGAGCGAAGCTTTGCGCTGGGTGCAGCAAAATATAGCAGCATTTGGCGGCGACCCTAAAAAAGTAACCATAGCCGGAGAGTCTGCAGGATCATTTGCTGTAAGCGCTCAAATGGCTTCTCCTTTGTCTAAAAATTTAATTGCCGGTGCAATAGGAGAGAGTGGTTCGCTGCTTGCATTACAGCCGACTACTTCACTGGCCGATGCAGAAAAAATGGGTGTTCAGTTTGCAACGGCTCTTGGCGCTAATTCACTCGCTGCTCTCCGTGCAATGCCTGCCGACCAAATTTTGCAAGCCACTTCAAAACCCGGCGCTGCACGTTTTCCCGTGACTGTTGACGGGTATTTCTTTCCAAAATCTCCTGCACAGATCTATGCTGCGGGCGAACAGGCTCATGTGCCTTTGCTGGTAGGGTGGAACTCTGAAGAGATGAACGCAGGAGTAATTATGGGTAAGGATAACTTTACCGCGGAGAATTATACAAAAGCTGTTCAAAAGCTATATGGTCCTCGTGCCGAAGAAGCATTAAAAGTGTACAATGCGTCAACAGACGAAGAGGTGAGGCAGACTGCAACGGCAATGGCTTCTGACAGGTTTATAGGTTTCAGTACCTGGAAATGGTCTGATATGCAAATCAAAACAGGCGGAAAACCGGTGTACCGTTATTTATACTCACGTCCGCGGCCTTTAATGAGAAGCGAAATGGGCAACGCGGTTGCCGGGCTTGCAGGCGGAGTAATAAAAAATACCGACTCCTCTGCACCTAAGCCACAACCTGCGCATGGCGCAGTGCATTCGGCAGAAATAGAATATGCAATGGGCAACCTTGCAAACAACAGGGTGTATGACTGGCAGCCCGAAGATTACAAGGTGTCTGAAATACTGCAGGCTTACTTTGCCAACTTTATAAAAACAGGAAATCCGAATGGTATTGGTTTACCGGTGTGGCCTGTTGCAAACAGTGGAAATGCTGTGCAGGTAATGCATGTGGATGTAAATACCAAAGCCGAGCCTGAAAAGAATCGTGAACGGTATTTGTTTCTTGAGTCTTCGAATGTTAAGCAGTAGTGATTTTGTGATTTTGTGATTGAGTACAATGCTTGTATACTTCAATGCATAAAAAGTGAGGAGGTTTTTTTTGAACCGGGCTGCATTACTACTATTAAGCAACCGTTGCGTCGCACTCTTCTACTTTTTATTCTTTATTCGACAAGCTAAGGAGTCGCTTGTATTTCCTGACAACAATACATCAATAAGACTTTCAAGGCTTTCTGCTGAATAGAATTACTTTTTAGCCGAAGAGTGCGACGCAACGGCTGCCGCATGAAGAACAAATGCCGGGTACCAAAAAATCAAAAATAACAGATAGATTTTTTTCATTGCTGTGTGACTGCAAAATTGGCTCACAAAAATAAACCTGTGAGTAAAAAAGCAATACAAAGCCAGAATAAACTAAAGTATCTTGTGCAGTAACAGTAAATATATTTTTATGGATTTGCAAAATGATGAAAATAAAACCTCACTCACCTTTCAGCAGAAAGTGTGGATAGCCTGTGGAATTGCCGCATTGTTTGTGATTTTAATATGGTTTTTTATCGTCACATTCAATGTGTTTTTGCTTATTCTTGCAGGCGCCTTAATCGCTTTGTTTTTTCATGGATTTGCGCAACTAATAGAAAGAAAGCTGCATCTGCGAAAAAGTATTTCTTTGCTCATATCCGTTGTTTCGACCTTCCTGCTGTTTATATTGGTTTTTTGGTTTATGGGCGCTAAAGTGCAGCAACAAATAACTGATCTTGCCAAGACTTTGCCAGCAACAATAGCCAATGCGAAAAAACAATTATCCACTACGCCTTTCGGGCAAAAGCTTTTAGACAAAACTTCTTCGGATGATATTTATAACAAGGGATACGCTTACATCACTAAATTCTTCAACAGCACATTTGGGGTATTTACAGATATTTACATCGTTTTGTTTCTCGGGCTTTTTTTTACTGCTGCTCCCAAAATATACATTGATGGTTTTTTACAACTAATACCGAAGGCAGCTAAACCCCATACAAGATATACAATTGACAGAATTGGGTTTACATTGACCAAGTGGCTGAAAGGACAGTTGCTGGCAATGGTCATAATCGCTATATTAAAAGGAATAGCTCTTTCGGCTATGGGAATTCCTATGGCAATTGCGCTTGCATTAATTGCGGGTATCTTGAATTTCATTCCAAACTTCGGCCCTTTGCTTTCTATGTTTCCGGCTATATTGATTGCATTGACACAGGGGATAAATAAAGCAATATTAGTGACGGTTGTGTACCTCGTTATTCAGATACTGGAAGGAAATGTAATAATCACCTCTATACAGAAAAAGCTTATTAATATGCCTGCTGCCGTGATTATTATTGCACAACTTTTTATGGGCATTCTTTCAGGCGTGTGGGGATTGATACTCGCAACTCCCCTCGTAGCAATACTGATTGTTGTGGTACAGGAAACGTATGTAAAGAAGATGGAAAATTAAATGGCTCAATTGCTGAATGGCTGAATGGCTCAATGACTCAATTGCTCAATGGTTTAATAGTTTAATAGCTTAATGGCTTAATTGTTCAATAGCTCAATGACTTATTGACTAATGACTCAATCACCCAATCACTAAATCACCAAATCACCCAATCACCCAATCACTAAATCACCAAATCACTCAATCTCTAAATCAATAGCATGGCTTTACCTCCTAAGGCGGCAATAGGTTTTATTTTTATTACTCTATTAATTGATGTCACCGGCTTTGGATTAATCATTCCTGTTTTTCCTAAATTGATAGAACAGCTCATTCATGGCAATATAAGCCAGGCAAGCCGCTGGGGCGGATTTCTCACTTTTGCCTATGCTTTTATGCAATTTATATTTGCACCCGTCTTGGGAAACCTGAGCGATAAGCATGGCCGGAGGCCTGTTTTGCTTTTTTCTCTTCTTGGTTTTGGGATTGACTATATTTTTCTTTCATTAGCTCCGACCATTGGGTGGCTGTTTGTGGGCAGAGTAATTGCGGGTATAACCGGCGCCAGCTTTACAACAGCAACGGCATACATAGCAGATATTAGTACAAATGAAAACAGGGCTCAAAATTTTGGAATGATTGGAGCCGCATTCGGGCTCGGATTTATAATCGGCCCTGTAATTGGCGGAGTCCTGGGACAGTACGGAGCAAGGCTGCCATTTATTGTTGCAGCTTGTCTT
>CAXUMK010000313.1:0-3764 GCA_964251885.1 uncultured Segetibacter sp.
TGTACTGCTGGCATGGGCAAGGCTGGCCTTAAAAAAGGGACATACCGGTTTTGAGGATAAAACATGGAAACAGGTGAGCGCTATTATGAAAAGAACCTGCGACCGTACATTTTTTCAGCATGGATGGTGGTCGGTCGAGACCGGGTTGGTTCGTAATATTTCTTTTGAACACTCAAGGGAAGGGCGCAGATGGGACACATGGGATTTGCTAACGCAAAGTTTTGTAGGCTCCGCTTTGAATGATATGGCTGCCATAGCGGAGCGAAGAGGAAATAGAAAGCTGGCTGCTGACTGGCGTAAAAAGCTAAGCATACTTAAAGAAGGAATACATAAAAATTTAACTGCGGTACGAAACGGAGATACCACTTACCTCGAAATGCGGTTACCAGACTCAAACGGAGGAATACCTTATTTAGGCATGGGCTGGGTAACGCTGTCGCCTGTGGCGGCAGGCTGGGAGGGGTTGGATCATTCAGTAATGAAAAACACTGTTAAAGCAATGCGGCTAAGTATGCTTAAAAATACAAATGGTATACGTTGGATGCCAACCGACAGCTATCCGGATGGTACGGTGTCAAACGAAATAATTGGTAAAGGCATGGGGTGGGAAATAGATTACTGCCGTGCAGAAAAACAGTATGACCGGATTGATGAAATATTGAAATTGATTGAGGCAGCCAACGCTTCCAAACCCATTTATATGGAAGGTGCATGGCTCGAAAACAACGGCCACAAACTGCCTGATAAGGTAAGCGATAAGGATCTTGCCGATCTCAGTAATCCGGTATGGAAGACTAAAGATGCCGGTAATGGTGAACAATGTGCCTGGTGGTGCTGGGCAATGGCAAGCCTTAGGAAGGAAGCCGGACTGCCGGCAGAACCCCGAAGATTTCAATAAAAGACAAATAAAACAGGGCTGAAGATTGATCTAAACGATCAAAGCCAGATATTATACTGCTCGCAGGATAAGATTGTGCATTGCTGAATAATGAACAAAAGTAAAAGTGTGCGACGCAACGATGTAAAAATAATAGCAATGCAGCCCGGCTCCCAAAAAATACTGCATATTCTTATGCCGCGAGAAGTATAGAACCTTGCGGAAAAAATGGCTCAATACACAAATCAACTGTTTTAAGTTTTCGTTATATTCGTTATACTTTTAAAAGAATATGGCGTTATACAGCTCACTCAGCGATCAAGGATTATTAGAATTATTAAAGTCCGGCGAAGAAGGTGCGTTTCGGGAGCTTTTCGACCGTTACGACCGTTTGCTGTTCATTTACGCCTATAAAAAATTACAGGACCATGAAGAAGCAAAAGATGTAGTGCAGGAAGTCTTTATCGGTCTCTGGAATAACAGGGAAACCCTCGAACTAACCGGCATTTTGGCCAGTTATCTTTATACTTCGGTTCGTAACCGCGCATTAAACCTCTTCCGGGGCAAAATCGTCAGCAATAAATATCTTGCTTCACTGCAACACTTTATGGATCATACTGAAACTACTGATCACCTGATACGGGAGCGGGATATTGAAGCGCTTATTGAAAAGGAAATTGCCTTGCTGCCTTCTAAAATGCGGGAGGTATTCAATCTGCGAAGAAAGGAATATCTGAGCAATAAAGAGATTGCTGAAAAACTGGAAATTTCAGAACAAACGGTAGCTACGCATATAAAACGGGCTCTTAAGGTGCTGCGGAGCCGTTTGGGCATTTTTTCCTGCCTGATTTTCCTGAGCTAAACAAATTAATTCATCATTTCATAACAATTATTTCACACAGCAGTACCCGATAGTACCTGAAAACGTGTCTTGTACTGATATGAAGGAGAAAGACGCACAAGCCTTACTGTCAAAATACTACGCTGGCCTTTGTACAGAAGCGGAGAAGGCTTTGCTGGCTCAGTGGTTTCATGAACTGAAAATGGATGAATCGTCTTGGCTTTCGGAGGCTGAAATAGAAACGGCGCACACCGAAATGTGGGCTGCGGTTCAAAAAGGTAAAGATACATCCCGTGTTAAAAAGATGTGGTGGCCAGTTATCGCTGCTGCCGCTTCGGTACTGTTTATCGTCTCTGTGGTTAGTTTTTTCTTCTTACATAAACCCCCTTTACAACAAGTTGCACAAAATCGGGCAGCCGATATTGCTCCAGGTAGCAATAAGGCCATCTTAACTTTATCGAAGGGCCGGCAAATTATTTTGACCGGCGCCAAAAACGGACAATTAGCCATAGAAAATAATGCTGTAATTCATAAAACCGCCGATGGACAGGTCGTTTACGATAACGTATCAACAGGTACTTCTGAAGCCGTATACAATACTATATCCACACCCCGTGGCGGCCAATATCGTTTGACTTTAGCGGATGGTACAAATGTTTGGTTAAACGCAGCTTCGTCTGTTAAATACCCTACAGCTTTTACCGGAAATGACAGGCAGGTTGAAACAACCGGTGAGGTTTATTTTGAAGTGGCGCATGATACCGGCAAACCATTCAAAGTAAATAGCAATGGCCAAACCATTACCGTTTTGGGAACGCATTTTAACGTTAACGCTTATAGCGATGAAGCAGCCATCCGAACCACTTTACTCAAAGGTAGTGTTAGTGTAAGCGCAGGTTTAGCGTATACCATCATCAAACCGGGAGAGCAATCCGTACTGCACCACGATAAGATTAGTGTGGTAACCGCAGACATCGAAGATGCGATTGCCTGGAAAAACGGCATGTTTCGTTTTACAAATGAAAGTCTTGAGAGTGTCATGCGTATGGTGTCACGCTGGTACGATGTAGATGTTGTTTTTGAGGATGCAGATGTTAAAGACTTGCCCTGCAACGGCATAACCACCCGGTTTGATAAGGTATCCAAATTACTCCGCATGATCGAACTTACCAAACGGGTACATTTTAAAATTGAAGGCAAGAAGATCATCGTATTAAAATCTTAGAGCACCCAATATTCTTCAGGCAGCATACAATGTGTGACAGGGTTTATATGACCGGCTGCATTGCTGCTGTGACTCCTTGTTGCCCTGCACTTATGCAATTTGTGCAATGCACACCTGCCGTTATCGGAAAATTTATCGTGCCTGTACTATAAACCTGAGAATCTCTAAAACTGAAACTAATCATTATTAATAAACCTCTAAAACCAGGACTATGCCCAAACAAAAGGAAAAGATATAACCATTAAGGGCGATAAAAGAAAAACCGGGTGCATTTGCGGTGCCCCCGGCTAATTTTTATCTGTTCAAACCTACACCCGGAAAAACCGGGGCAAATAAAGTCTCTAACAGTATTTACGATTAAAAACAGACAATCAAATGTATCAAATATTTACTCAATTTTTATGTGCGCCCAAAGGCTGCATACATAAAACACTACTGATTATGAAACTTACGACCGTTTTGTTAATAGCCACATTTCTGCAGGTAAGTGCAGCAGGAAGAGGACAAAACGTGACTTTTGTAAAGAAAAATGCGACCCTGAAACAAGTGTTTAACGAGGTGTACAAACAAACCGGCTATAGTATTTTTTGGTCAGGCACTATAGCCAATAACAACATGCGGGTTGATGCCGATTTTAAAGATGCTTCCTTACATGAAGTATTGAAGAAAGTGATCAACAGTCAGCCCCTCGATTACACAATTGAGGATAGAATGATTGTTATCAGGGATAAAGAGCCTTCTTTTATAAATAAGGAAATTGAAGCAATTTTAGTAGCTAAGGACCTTCACGGCCGTGTGGTAGATGAGGACGGAAACCCATT
>CAXUMK010000313.1:3774-4631 GCA_964251885.1 uncultured Segetibacter sp.
AACATCATACGTAACAGGCTATTTTAATGTACCAGGAGTAAATGAGGATGCGACCATCCGTGTTTCCTACGTTGGCTTTATTACGCAGGATATTAAAGTGAGTTCTAATTTATATGCCATAAAACTCATTCATAATGATTCCAAACTTGATGAAGTTAAAATAATTGCTTACGGCACCACCACCCAACGATTAAGCACGGGAAACATTACAACGGTTACGGCCGCAGATATACAAAAGCAACCCGTAAATAATGTACTTGATGCGTTGGCCGGAAGGGTGGCAGGTTTGCAAATTACACCAACCAGCGGCATTGCCGGTGCAGCGCCCAATGTATTGATAAGGGGCAGAAGTTCTCTGGGAAATGCGACTAATGATCCGCTTTACCTGATAGATGGGGTGCCTTCTGTACCGAGCCAACCTCTTAGTTATGGTGATGGTATAGATGGCCAGAGTTTAAATCTTTTGTTCGGTCTTAATCCCATGGATGTGGAATCGGTAAGTGTATTAAAAGATGCGGATGCCACGGCTATTTATGGCTCAAGAGGCGCAAATGGTGTGATTATAATTACCACAAAGCGGGGCAGGGCGAACGGCATCCAGGTAAATGTGAATGCTTACACAGGAATAGCGAAGGTCGGCCATTTTATGGATTTTCTTGATGTTCATCAGTATAATGCAATGCGCCGTGAAGCATATAAAAATGACGGGATTACCCCGACTAATGATCCAAATGATTATTATGGTTATGCACCCGACCTGTTTAACCAGGGAGGTTACGACAGCACAAAAGTGCATAACTGGCAAAAAGAATTCATCGGCAAAACTGCTGTCTCTCAAGACCTCAACCTTTCAATTT
>CAXUMK010000313.1:4641-6546 GCA_964251885.1 uncultured Segetibacter sp.
ATTTCAGGAGGCAGCGGAAATACTCATTTTTATCTGAGTTCTGCTTTACACCGTGAAGGTTCTGTTATGCCGGGAAACACCGAATCATCACGCAAATCATTTTTATCAAGAGTAAATTATGTATCGGATGATAAGAAATTTAATCTTGATGTTCAGGCAAATTACAGCACTACTAACATCAACGTACTGCCTGAGGATCTTACTAATTATAGTGGGTATGCGCCCGGTTATCAAATTTATAATGCCGATGGTACGCCTAACTGGGCAGGCACAGGCGGGTTTCCTTTAGCCTATACTTTGCAAAAATATTCCCTGCCAACCAAAAATTTTGGTGGAAGCGCGAACTTATCATACGAGTTTGTGAAGGGACTAAAGGCAAAGGTGAATGCCGGCTTTAATACTTCGAGGCTTGAACAATCGTATCAGCAGCCATCCATATCACTCGACCCTGCAGGCTACAATCCCTTTAGTACCTTAGTTCTTTCAAACAGAGAGAACAGGAACTGGATAGCAGAGCCGCAACTGGAATACCTTCATAATTTTAAGAAACATCATCTGGAATTGCTGGCAGGTACTACGTTTCAGAAAAGCGAAAACAAAGTGCTGGACCTTACCGGAACCAACTTTGCCAATGATGCTTTATTAGGCAATATCGGCTCTGCCGGAACAACAACCATTCAAAGTTATACTACACCTTATGCGTATAATGCGGTATTTGGCAGGGTTTCGTATAATTACAACCAGGAGTTTTTGGCCAACCTTACCTTCCGCCGGGATGGATCGTCACGCTTCGGGCCCGATAAAAAGTTTGGTAATTTTGGCGCACTTGGCTTAGGCTGGGTATTTACCCAGGAAAAAGTTGTAACTGATGCATTACCATTTCTGAGCTTTGGTAAAATAAGGGCCAATTATGGTATTACCGGTAATGACCAGATCACAGAATTTGGCTATATATCAACAGTAACCAGTACTTCCTATTCCGGAGGTTATAACGGTCAGCCAATATTAACACCTTCCACACCTGCCAACCCTGATTTGCAATGGGAAACCAATAAAAAGCTTGAAGCCGGTTTGGAATTGGGGTTTTTAAAAGACCGGGTATTTTTGTCAGTAGCCTATTTCCGCAACCGTACCAGCAATCAGCTTATTTATTTTCCGCTTTCTACCCAATCCGGTTTCTATTATTACATAGCAAACTCGCCGGCAACAGTTGAAAATAAGGGACTGGAATTAGAGTTGACCAGTCATAACCTAAAAGGGAAATTTACCTGGAACACAAGTTTCAATTTAACCAAATCAGGCAATAAGCTGATCTCTTATCCCAACTTCGATAACTCCTATTACAGCTATCCGTATGCGCTTGGGCAATCTTTAAGTATCATCAAGGCCTACAAATTAACCGGCCTCGACAAAAAAGGCGCCGCTGTGTATGCTGATGTAAATGGTGACGGAACCGCAGACTACAAAGACCGGGTGATGGTTGGTAATAACGATCCGTTTTATGGCGGTATTAAAAATGATTTCGGCTACAAAGGCTTTAATCTGGTTTTTTTTATACAATATAACAGGTATAGGGGCACCGAGCTCTATTTGCCAAATAATGCTGCTGGCAGGCTTAATTATAATGTTAGCCCTTATTCTTTGGGCAGATGGCAACAGCCCGGCGATGAGGCGCATACCGTTATTCCTCCGTTCACAACCAACTATTTGGATTATATGTTCAATGGGTCCGATCGGTTTGTTGCAACCAGTAATATTTTTAGGTTAAGCAATGCCTCCCTTTCTTACAGCATACCAGGCAATATCGCTAAACATATAAAAATGACGAGCTTGCAGGTTTACGTAAACGCGCAGAACCTGTATGTATGGGATTCCCACAAAAGTTATGAGCTTGACCCCCAAACC
>CAXUMK010000314.1:0-6505 GCA_964251885.1 uncultured Segetibacter sp.
GAGCAGCCTCCGGAACAATTTTGTCTATGATATCGTTGTACTTATCCTCATTTACCGTCAAATTAAGAGTTTTCTCTTTCCGTAGTTTTTCCATTTCATCATAAGCAATTGAACGTAAACACATCCCCTTAATATGATATAACAATGCGTCTCGCATTCCATCTATTTCAGAAAGGCGAATTGCCTCGTCCGCATATTGCAATGCTTTATCACGGTTTTTATGACTGTATGCATAAAACCGTGCAAGGTGAGAACAATAATGAGGATTTTCTGGATAAGTATTCTTGAGAGCAACAAATACTCTTTCCTTGTCATCAATTAGTTCGATGTTTTTGATGATAGGAGTAAAATCCTCGCCAGCTCTGTCCCGCCTGTTTCCAATGAATAGCTTTTGTAGAACCTCTTGAACATATTCGGATGTGCTTGAGTCTGACATGCTATCTTCAATAAAACCAACGCAGGTAGATGCTAAATTTTGTTTCCAAATCTCGGGATTGGTAGAGCTCCCACTTAGAATTTGTTGCTTTAATTCCCTTGCAAAAAAGTTGTGGCGTATTTTCCAAAATTTGTGATTTCCTTCCATGTAGGATGTAAGCAGAGAATCGACTATAGGTGGGTTAAGAAATTTATCTAAATTAATAATGTCTAAATGCTGAACTTTAAATAAGGCTTTGAAAAATCCGCCTGGTAATCCCTGACCCAAATAATCTTCACAGATTGAAAGATATATTAGGGTATTTTTTTGTTCTTCCTTTTCTCGAACTTCTTGAACGAAGTTCTTTATGTAATCTTTGAGTGCAAAAAATTTCTCTTCAAACGTTACTAATCCCACATAAAAAGGTGTCTTTTGTCTGGCATCTGTTGAATTAACAATTGCATCCAGTTCTGCCTCTTTACGAGTTTGTATCTTTATATCTTCGTATTCCTTCAGATAAGGCTTATATGCTCTAATTAAATCGAAAGTATCATTTCCCCAATCAGAAACAACCAGTTCGTTAGAGGATGATGGTTTTCCTCTCTTCACAACAAGAAAAACGACAGGTCTTGGTTGTGGAATTGATTTATACAGTGAGTCAATTTCATCAAGAGTAATCGTTTGAGGAGACTCCATCACTACAAAAATTGTCTTGCGCGTTTTTTCGTGCAGTTTTATTAAGGAAGATTTTACAATATCACCTTTGTATTTTTTTAATATAACTGTTGGATGATCATTGTGGATTTCCCACGCAATTCTTCTTGCAACAGTTGAACCGCCAAAGCCTGCATCATGCACAAGTGTAATTTTTCCTCGACCACTCTCAATAACTTTCTCAACTAATTTTAAAGATTTCCTATTAAAGTTTTCTCTCGGAACATCGAATCCGTATTTAAGTCCAAACCACGATATTTTTCCGTCTCCACATAAGAACTTTCTTCTATTTTCTTCCGGTTCTTCAATTTCAGGAAGACCCTTATGTAATACTTCAAAGTATTCTTCTAACTGAGCAAATTCGGTTGGTGAGAGGATGCCAGTAGTTTCTGTAACAGATTTTTCCATGTATGGAATGATGATTTGACCAATATTTGGGTTTTGTGAGCCAAAATTTGAACTAAAATTTGACAGCCCTTCTGTTATTTCTGGAAGTGATATATTTACGTTGATACCATTGTAGTCAGAAGATACTTGCGTTAATTCTTCATTACTAGCGTTTGCGAAAACAAAAGATGTATTAGAGCCTAAAAGCAATTCAATTTTTTCGCATAAGAAGTTTATGTGCCGTCTCGAATTAAAAAGAATTACAACAATGTTCTTTTGATTTGAAAATACTTCTGCAAATGATTTTAAAAGGATTTCTGTATTCTTGCCCCACTTGCGATTCCAAACGGGGAACTCTTTTTGTTCAATTTCGCCAGAACCCATAAAATTATTTGCAAAATAGTGATAGTGTGTTTGTGAAAATCGAGAAAATGTATTTGCCTCCACCAAGTCTGAAGCTTTTATTTTATGCGGTGAGACAGGGTTAGATTTAAACGCACCGTCAAAAAGACCATTCCTCTCTGAGTTATAATCGAAGTCAATAATCAAATTCCATTTGGGTAAAGACAATGCCTTTAATTGGTTTTTTTGAATGTTTGGGTTAGGTCCAATTATTAAAATAAAATTCCTTTCTTCAGTTGAAAATCTATCGCACGCTGAGTAGAATAAATCCCAAGTAGATAAATCCACCTTCTCATAATCTTCAATACTCTTTAGCACAACTTCATCATCAATGTATTGATGAATGAACTTTTTAACTTCTTGAAGATACTTTTTTTGAACTTCAATGTCGGGCTCTTTACCCTCATGCTTCGCAGCATTAGTGATTTGGTTTTTGTTCTTGAGTAGGAAGGAAAAGTTTACAGATGGCTCAATTATATCATTTACTGTTGAATACAAATAATCATTATCATTTCCATTTTCGTCAACATACTTTTCAATTAGTTTGACAATATCTTGTCTGAAAAGATTAAAATGTAGCTTTTCTCTCGCAGATAGTTTTCTATCAAGATGATTTTTTAAGGCAAATTCTAAAGATTGAGAAATAGCTTCTCCTGCATCTCTTTTGTGCTTAATGAATAAGTCCGAATCATTTTTTCTAAATGCTGTTTCTGCAAGGGCTAAATCGTAAGCAGCAGAATTGAATCTCTTGAATATTGTCTCTTTATTTGTGAAGTTCATAGTTGCCATAAAATTATTAGTTACGAAGGTAATAATATTGCATAAATTGGTTTTAAAACGTTGGCAAGAAACGACTTTTTTTACTTTTGATAATGAGTTGACAAGTGGACTAAACAAAAGCAAACGTACCCTTTAGCGGTTCCATAGAATTTTAACGTGTTGCTGAACTTCTTATCTTAGAGTTGTGTGTAAGCAGAGTTCATGACAAAAGTCCAGCAACTGTCCAAACCGTACAGTGAGTGACAGAACAATGCCCAATTAAAACTCTACTACCGGATACATAAGAAGCACTAAAGGTTCATTAAGGGTAATTATGATTATTTAAACGAATTTTTCACGATTAAGGGTTTAAAATATTACGTGAGAATATCCCGATTAGGTAAGTATGATTATGATAACCCTTTTGATTTTGAAGATGTTGTAACATATCCAAATGAGATTTATAAGGATGAGCGAATGATTGCTGATAAACTTTACAATTACTTTATTTTTACTAAAAAAGCGGTCGACGAAAGCCGGATTTAGAATATTTAATTTTTTTTCTAACTTTAAACCATGAAAGAAAGAGTAAACAGAAAAGTAGCTGAACTTATCAGGAAAGCTAAAACTGAAGGTCAGGTTTTAAAACCGACCACTGGTATGCTCCATAAGACATCATTGGACAGAATGATAAAAACAAAAGAACAGGCTGCTATATTTATGAAGCTGTTACATAGCTAATATCACAATAACTTCGTAAGAAAAGACACCTTTTGAGTGTCTTTTCTTTTTACTCTAAGTTTGAATTGTAAAACTCAAAAGCCAGTAAACCGACAAATCACAGTATGCATTGCTTGCTGCTGTAGCTTAACTGCTACTTGTTTTGCCGTGTTAATGGCATCAGCGGCTGCAATAAAACTTTGTGGTGGGTGTTTCTCATTTGCTATTGTTATCAGTGCCTTCAAGTTTTGCCTAATTGTGGCTGTTTACGCTTTTCTGGAATAGTCAAAAGTCTTGAGTATTATTTCAACTTTCTCATTTCGCCTACAAATACCCTCAATTTGCTTACTGGAACTAAATAGCAACAGATGATCTTTGCCCTGTAAATAAAAAACAAAAAATGAAAAAGGTATTGATCACAGGAGCCAATAAAAGCATTGGCTTTGAAACGGCCCGCCAGCTATTGCAGAAAGGGTGTTATGTTTACTTAGGTTGCCGCGATTTAGACAAAGGCTTGCACGCGGTAGAACAATTAAAAGCGGAAGGGTTAACCAACTTAGAAGCAATTGAAATAGATGTTGCAAGTACCGAATCGGTTAAGGCTGCCCGTATAGCGATCGGCAACAAAACGGATGTGTTGGATGTGCTTATTAATAATGCAGGCATTACCGGTGGCTTTCCGCAGTCGGCGTTAGAGGCTACGCCTGAACAGTTTACAGCCGTGTTTGATACCAATGTAACTGGTGTGGTAAGGGTAACACAGGCTTTTATAGACCTGGTGAAACAATCACCGGAGCCGCGTATTGTGATGGTAAGTTCAAGCCAGGGTTCGCTTACATTGGCTAATGATCCCGATAACAAATACTACCATCATAAAGGAGCAGTGTATCAACCCTCAAAATCGGCGCTGAATATGTATTCGCTCATTTTAGCTTATGAATTAAGGGATACACCTGTTAAAGTAAATATGGTTGATCCGGGCTTTACCAAAACCGATTTCAATAATAACCGGGGAACCGGTACTATAGAGGAAGCCGCAGCACGTGTAGCGAAGTATGCATTGATCGGCAGCGACGGACCAACAGGAAAATATATCAGTGAAGAATTTAATCCGCAAACAGGTGAAATACCCTGGTAAAACAGGATAGCCCGGGGTAATTTTTATTGCCGCTTTAACTGCAGTAATTTCAACTATGGAAAAGATGAGCAGCGCCTTAAGCGTTGATTCTATAACACAAGTACACCAGTTGCTTCATTTTACCCAAGCCATTGTACCCGCTGATTAGTTTGGTTGACAGATCGGCTATTACGATTGACTTAAGCAATATGCCCAACCCGCATGTGCTGCATTTTTAAAATATCGTACAGGGCAAAACTTATCGGAAAGCTAAGATACGGCCAGGGTTACTATGACTTTGATGAAGGCAGTTTTTAGAAAGCTGAGAGCCTAAGTGTACGCTTCCATATAATATTCTTAAGTTTATAAATGCAATTAGAAAAAGACAAAAAACCCCACGATAAAAGCTGAAACAACTACTACAAGCACAAGTGAGTGACACAACGATGTTGAAGAGAGGGCGAATGTTGGTACCATAAGGTTTAGGTTCGGGCATAAAGCGGGCTTTTGAAAAGCAGCCAAACATCGAATTTATAAATGATGCAGAAGGCGAACAATTTAAAGTAATCATTCCAAGACTGGAAAAGAAATAATAAAATGAAGCGTGAAGTAAAGATGACTTTCGAAAGCAATTATTGATAAATAAAATCCCACTTCGCCATTAAAATTCAACCTGACAGGATATACATCAAATGGATACCAACAAAACTGCCCCGGCAATTCTGCAAACAAAACGGCATTTCGATATTCTCGACGGATTAAGGGGCATTGCCGCCCTGGCCATTGTAACGTTTCATTTTATGGAATGGGCTTACACCGATTACAGCAAGAACTTTATCGCACATGGTTTTTTAGCTGTTGATTTCTTCTTCTGCCTTTCGGGATTTGTTACCGGGTATGCTTATGACGATCGTATAGCAAAAATGCGTGTTCCTGAGTTTTTTAAATCGAGGCTCATCAGGCTGCACCCGCTGGTAATAGCAGGATCGGTGTTAGGCCTGCTGGCATTTTTGTTCGACCCATTTGGCGGCCATCCTGAGATCTACAGCGCCAGTAAGATCATCCTGGCATTTTTGTGCTCGGTACTGCTTATTCCCCTGCCTGTGATAGCCGATCGTAGTCTTAATCTGTTCAGCTTTAATGCACCGGCGTGGTCGTTGTTTTGGGAATATGTTGCCAATATTGTTTACGCATTTGTGCTGTATAAGATCAGCCGCGGCTACCTGCTGCTGTTAACCATACTATCGGCAGTGGCTATTTGCCTGGTATGTTACCGATCCGGCAATTTATTGGGCGGTTGGAGCGGCCCCACCTTTTGGGACGGGAGCGCCCGGATATCGTATTCTTTTTTAGCAGGACTGCTTATTTACCGTTCGAACTGGATCATCAAAAACAGGCTCGGATTCATCGGCCTGGCCATATTATTGTTCCTGGCCTTTATAATGCCATTCTCAAAATGGAATTGGTTATCGGAACCTTTGGTAGTACTGTTTTATTTTCCTTTACTGATCGCTTTAGGGGCAGGGGCTACGTTAACACCCGGCTTAAAAAACGTTTGCATATTTTCGGGAAAGATCTCTTACCCCTTGTACATGACGCACTATGCGGTGTTATGGATGTTCGGTAATTATTACGCCAGTCATAAGCCGGGCACTATGCAACTCGCTTTCATCATCATAGCCGGACTGATACTGCTGGTTGCAGCAGCATACCTGGTAATGGTAATGTACGATATCCCGGTAAGGAAATATTTAAGCGACAAACGGAATGAAAGACTCGCAAAACAAAAAGCTGGCAGTGTTTAAACTTCTGATCAAAAACTGCAGCGTGGCCCGTTGATTTGCCCGGCTCTGCTATGGTGACAGGTGATATACTTCCCGCTGCATAAAAATCCCCTATGAACGGGACAGGTAGTGCAGTGATTTTTTGGAGCCGTGCTGCATTACTACTATTTTACATCGTTGCGTCGCACACTTGTACTTTTGTTCATT
>CAXUMK010000315.1:0-3799 GCA_964251885.1 uncultured Segetibacter sp.
AGGAGTAAGATCAACCCTGGTTGATGCCTTTTTTGCTTTTTTGACTCCGGGGCCCTTTTTATGACCGCCCCCACCGGAGGTATCCAATTCTGCCATTTCAAAAAGTTTTTTTGGTTATAAAAAATTGTTTATTCAGCCGCCGCATCTGCTGACCCGGCACCCGACATCATCTTTCTCCACAAATCAGTACCTTGTGGTATACCTTCAGCACTAGTCACCATTTGAAATTTAAACTGGTCATTTTTCTTAAGGGCAGTAATTACATTTTTAAAAGCGGGGTATTTTGCAAGATTGTCACCTTTGAAAATAATGTTCAGCTTTGTGCCTGTGCTTGAATGAGCAGCAACTATTGCACGCATCCATGGAATTAATTCATTGTGAGAAGTATCTTGTGCAGGTATACCGGGCAGCGACTCAGCCTTTAATTTATCAGTTGGTATCTGCAAAGCTGATTTAATTTGTGAAATCGGAGTGCCATAAAAGTTAGCTTTTTTAAATGCAGTAATATCAGCCGGTGAAAGACCTGCACTATTATTAGCATTTAACTGGTTTGCAACTTCCTGCTTCACCTCTTCATTGTCAAGTGAAATATAGACTTTCCCATCTTTTGTTACACTAATTAGTGTAACGTCTTTTGATGGTGCTACTTTAGAGGACACAGAACTTGGTGTTTCTACAGTAATTGACTCTGCAGGCTTAAACTTAGTTGTAAGTATAAAAAATGACAGCAGCAGAAAAGCTACATCGCACATTGCTGTCATGTCTACAGAAGTACTCTTCCTCGGTATCTTAGGTCTAGACATTTTCTAAATTTTATTTCTGTTATTATAAAGAGATGCCGGTCATCTTATTTTCCACAAAAAAAACTTTGCTTATTTATAATTGGCAGCAAAACTTTGTGTCAGAGTAAAGCCAGACTCATCAATACCGTAAGTAATACCATCAATTCTTGTAGTAAATACGTTGTACATAATTATGGCGATAGCCGAAGTACCGATACCTAAAGCCGTGTTATACAAAGCCTCAGAAATACCTTGCGATAATTTTTGAGCAGCTTCACCACCACCGCTTTCTCCTAATGCAGAGAAGGAACGGATCATGCCCATTACCGTACCTAACAGACCTAACAAAGTTGCTACAGATGCAATAGTCGACAGGAACACAAGGTTTTTTTCAAGCATCGGCAGTTCAAGCGCCGTCGCTTCTTCAACTTCTTTTTGAATGTTTAATACTTTTTGATCAGTATCTAATTCCGTGTTCACAATCATTTCTTTGTATTTGCGGAGACCTGCTTTCATCACATTTCCTACAGAACCTTTTTGCTTGTCGCATTCTGCAATCGCCTTATCAACGTCTTTGTTTGCAAGGTGAAATTGAACTTTCCTGATAAATTCCGCAATACTTCCGCTACCAGCGGCTTTTGTTACAGTCAAAAATCTTTCTACAACAAAAGTGAAAACGATTAAAAAAAGACCTATCAGAATAGGTACGATAATACCACCCTGATACATACGCGGAAGTGTTCCTTTAGGGCCTTCGTGACTTGGCCAAAATCCACCCGCTTTATCCGGATTGGTGAAATTCGAATCAGCACCGATAATAAAACGCCAGATACAATACCCCAGGATAATACATACCACAGGAGCAATCCACGAAATTGAATTACCGGATTTTTTTGCTTGAACCGAAGTTGTGCTTTTTACTGTTGCAGTTGGTTTAGTTTCCGCCATGATTCAGTTTTTTTTGTTTAAGGAATTTGTTTGAGAAAATTTAATGAAAATTTTGTTTGGCAATTCTACTGAAAATAATGAATTAAAAGTGAAAGGTTGCTGCAAATATTTTAATCTGTGCACCAAATTAAAAAAAATAATTAAAGCAACCAATCTTTATAAGAGCATATATAATAAATACTGCAAGTTTTAGGCCAGCAGATCTACCGTTAAAGCCAGTTTTTAAAAGCATAATTATAAAGAATGTCAGTTACTGTCTCATTATAAATTCATGCAGATACTACAAACAAAATCAGGGTTTGATCTGCTATGAAAAGATAATGAACAATTGAATAACTTAACTATACCTGAAGCAGAATAAGTTCGTGCAAAGCTGAATAGCGAAAATACCGTACAAGTGAGCCCCGCCTTAGCGGGGACGATGCTTAATGCTTATTCTTCTGATGGTACCAAAAAAATCTATTGCACAAATTTATGGAGCAGGCAGTATAAATATTCAACGTATGCTAATGCTTGTTTCCAAAAAGAAATAAAAATATGTTTATTCTTTAGAAGTATCTAAAGAGTTTTGAAAGAAGTTTGAAAATTGTCATTTTAACTATTTTGCCCCGCAGCCTTATACTAACTTCACCCGCTAATTAAGATATTGATTTAGTATGAAGAAATTTGTATTGATGCTATTGCTGGCATGCGTATTCTGCGGTGTTTTCGCACAAAGGAAAAAACGTAAAACTCCTCCTACCCCTGCCCCGGCACCGGCTCCGGCAGTTACAACTCCGCTTCCCGCTCCGGCAGGTTTATTCAACGGGTTTAAAACAGGTCCAAAACCATATAACGAAGTAATAACTGATAAGGCCGTTACACAAAAAGGTCTGTTTATGGTACATCGTGTAGATGATAAGTATTTTTTTGAGATACCAGACAGTGTAATGAACCGTGAAATAATGGCCGTTACCAGGTTTGTACGGGTGCCGGCAAATAAAGGCGGTGGACGATCGACTTACGGAGGGGAATTAACCAATCAGCAAACGGTGGCCTTTGAAAAAGGTCCGAGCAACAATGTTTTTATGAGAGTAATCACTCTTGTAAATGTGGCTGATACAAGCAATGCCATTTACAAAGCGGTATCTAATTCTAACCTCAACGCCATTGCTGCTGCATTTCCTGTTGCTGCCTATTCAAAAGACTCAACCAGCGTTGTGATTGATGTTACCGATTTTTTTAAAGGCGACAACCAGGTAGTAAGTGTAAGTCCTTCTGCAAAAAGAAGCTTTAATCTTTCGTCTATTGCTTCAGATAGATCTTATATACAAAACATCAGTTCATTTCCTCTCAATACCGAGATAAGAACAGTAAAAACTTTTAGTTCTTCTCCTTCATCATTCGGCGGTTTTTCTTCTTTTCCATCTTCCTCGGTTCCGGCTGCCAATGCAGCGGGTGCGGTAACTGTTGAATTAAATACTTCAATGATACTGTTACCTACCATTCCTATGGATATAAGATATTGGGACAGAAGGGTCGGTTTTTTTCCTGAAGATTTTACCACCTTCAGCGATAACCAGCAACGGGTGGAAAGCAACACGTTTGCGGTTCGATGGCGGTTAGAGCCCAAAGATGAAGACGTTGATAAATGGAAACGCGGCGAACTGGTAGAACCTAAAAAACCTATCGTTTATTATATTGACCCTGCTACGCCTAAAAAGTGGAGAAGCTATCTTATTACAGGAATCAATGACTGGCAGGCAGCATTTGAAAAAGCTGGTTTTAAGAATGCTATTATTGGTAAAGAATGGCCAGACAGCGCCTCTGCAATGAGCATGGAAGACGCGAGGTACTCAGTCATCAGGTATTTTGCTTCTGACGTAGAAAATGCTTATGGACCTAACGTTCATGACCCAAGAAGCGGGGAAATATTAGAGAGTCATATCGGTTGGTACCATAACGTAATGAAAGTGGTGCACGACTGGTATATGATACAAACAGCAGCGGTAAATCCGAGGGCTCGAAAAATGAAATTCGATGATGACCTGATGGGCCAGCTAATCCGTTTCGTATCTTCTCATGAAGTG
>CAXUMK010000315.1:3809-6063 GCA_964251885.1 uncultured Segetibacter sp.
ATGGGTAACAGCAGCCAAACACCTGTCGAAAAGTTAAGAGATAAGGCCTGGGTGGAAGCAAACGGACACACCGGATCAATTATGGATTATGCCCGCTTTAATTATGTGGCTCAACCTGAAGATAATATAAGTGAAAAGGGATTATTTCCCCGTATTGGCGATTACGACAAATGGGCCATCCGCTGGGGTTACGGTTATATTGCCGGCGGTACTAAAGAAGCTCAGAAAGCAGAAAGCAATAAGCTTATCATTAAAACACTTACCGAAAATCCCAGAACATATTTTGGTACGAATGAGTTAGGAAATGCAAGCGACCCAAGAAATCAAAGCGAAGACCTTGGCGACAACGCAATGAAAGCAAGCGCCTACGGTATAAAAAACCTGAAGTACATTTTAAAAAACCTTCCTGACTGGACAAAAGATGAGGTAGACCAAAATGAAAATATTGATGAAATGTATGCCCAGTTAGTCGTACAGTTTCGCCGTTATATGGGGCACGTAACAGCTAATGTAGGGGGAGTGTACGAAACCATTAAAACTTCTGCCCAGGAACAGCCGGTATATGAAGTAACTCCTAAAACAAAACAACGCGAGGCTGTTGCTTTTCTTCAAAGCCAGATTTTTACAACTCCCCGTTGGCTTATTTCCAAAGATATCTGGAACCGTATCAATAATCCCGGTGATGAATCTGACCCGGTCGCCTCTGTGCAGGAAAGTGTTTTAAGTAACCTTTTAACCACTTCAAGGCTCAACAGGATGCAGGAGTCGGCAGAACGTTTTGGGGCAGCCAAAGCATTTAGCGCAACAGAATTATTTACTGAAGTACAAAAAGGGTTATTCGCTGAACTGACAACTAAAAAACCTATTGACAGTTATCGCCGTAAGCTCCAAAAAAGCTACGTAGACAAGCTGAACAATATGCTCAATCCAGGCGGTTCCGGTTCAGTGTTTACAATATCTTTCGGCGGTTCAAATGCTTTGTATTCACCTGATATGAGCCGTACCGATATTCCTTCCATTGCACGTGCACAACTGGTACAGTTAAAAGCCGAAGTGGCAAAAGCAATCGCAGGCACTCCCGATAAAATGAGCAGAATACATTTACTGGATTTACAGCAAAGAATAAAAGATGCGCTGAATCCAAAAAAATAAAGTTTACAATGAATTAAAAATACCGGTAAAGGGAAAGGTTACCGGCATTTTTGTTATGAGTATTTTGGTGGAGTGATTAAAAAACCATCGTAGCAAGCTGCATAAATGTTCAATAGATTTTTTGGATACCAGCGGAAGAATAAACATTTGACATTGTTGTGTCACTCACTTGTACAGTATTTTCGCTATTCGGCTTTGCACTACTTGTCTCATTTACATTAAGCTTATAGGTTTACCTTTCTCTTTTTACAAGTACAACCAATGATAGGGAAGTTGAAAAACCATCTACCTCGCTACCAAAATTGTTATTTATTCTAAGATTAAAAATTATCCTGCTGTTCAAAAGAGCCCTGTCCTGTCGAATCAAAGCTAATAATGATCTGCAGATGGCTCCAACGTTGTAAGCGGCCTTTCCTGTCATTAATTACTTTATCAATGCACTTAGATTTTTTTCTATGTCGCCGCCACGTAAATCTTTAGCGATTATTTGTCCTTCGGGACTAATCAAAAAATTTGCAGGTATGCCTTTGCCTCCAAGATAATTGTACTCGCTTATCACTTCACTATTCCACACTTTAAAGTCGCATAATTGTATCCAGGGCAAATTATCTTTTTTAATAGCCTCTATCCACGCATTTTTATTTTCGGGTCCATCCATGGAAAAACCAATTATTATAAAACCCTTGTCATGATATTTAGCATAAGCTTCCTTCAAATAAGGGTTCTCTTCTCTGCATGGAACACACCAGGAAGCCCAAAAATCTAACAGTATATATTTCCCTTAAATTTCTTTAAAGAAATTTGATTTCCTTTCAAATCAACTTGAGTAAAGTCCGGGGCTGGCTTTCCAATTTGTAATTTTTTTTTTTTTATTATGGAACTGTCAATATTGTTTCCATAAAAAGAATGTTGTGCTGAAGGATTTAATAGTGAATAGTAATATTCTAAAGAATCTAAACTAAGATTAATCTCATTGAATAATAAATAAGCACTTATGTCTGAATTAGGGAATTCCTGTATATAGTTTTGTGAAATTCTACTTTTTTCTTTTCTATATACCGGTAATTGTTCATCATATATTTTGTCTACCTTCACTGCATCT
>CAXUMK010000315.1:6073-6486 GCA_964251885.1 uncultured Segetibacter sp.
TCTTTTCTGATTTTTGCGTTATTTAATTCATCAAAAACGTTTTGCCATTTATTATTCAAACTGTCAATTCGCTTATTATAAATTGCAAATGCAGTTTGCGATGTAGAGCCGCTAATTTGTGCTTTTTTAAACTCATCCACCATAAATAAAGCATTTATGTTGCCTGGCTCAATAAACATTTCCATCCAATTTGGGTCATCAACTCTTCTTGATTTTCTTTTTCCGTAAAAAGATGCTTGTGTTGTGCCGTTAATAAAACCTGTAAATTGAAATTCTCCATTTTTTAAATAGCAGCTATCATCAACATATTTCATTGAGCTATTAAAATACCCAATGTGAACGAAGCCAGTGTCTTGTCCAACAACTTTACCTTTTAAGCAAAATTTGCTGGTAAAATCGTTTTGCGAAAATAA
>CAXUMK010000316.1:0-6484 GCA_964251885.1 uncultured Segetibacter sp.
GAAGCCACAGTAGTACTACAGCTTAATCAGGGAACAACGAAAGGAATGGGCTGTTTCATTCCTTTCTTGATTTTTCTTTGGTTACTTTCTTTTCATCAAGGAAAAGAAAGTAACAACACTGCATTAGGAAAGGTTTTAAAAAATGGAAGCTCTGCAAAGTACCTTAACGTAAAGAAGATCTTTTAAATTAGAAGCTTACATGATGTCATCTTCAAAGAACTTGTTTGGGAACCAAAAATCAATTACTCGCAATGACGGCTCTCTTTTGCCGAAATGAGTACCGTCAGAGGAAGTGTGCGACGCAACGATGTAAAATAGTAGTAACACTGCCCGGCTCATAAAATGTATTGCAAATTTTACACGGCTTTCCTTATTAATTCGCTTTTGATCACGTCCAGAAACATTTTGTTAATGTTCTGTTCATATTCTGTTAACATGAGAACTGTCTTTTTGCAGCAAGAATAAAGTTTATGAAATTAGTTTTACTAAGCATTTTTTGCTTCTTAACGATTACCCATATATCCGCTCAGCAACTTGCAGGTGTTGTAACAGATAAGCAGACGGGCGAACCTCTTCCCTCAACTGCCGTTTCACTTAAAAATAAAGAACATAAAAAAAGTAAATTTAAAACGCTTTCCGGTTTAAATGGCGCTTTCGTTTTCAGAAAGATTCCTGCAGGTATGTATGAACTGGAAATAGAGTATATAGGGTACAAGGAGGTAAAAATGGATGTTTCGGTAAGCGATCAATCTGTTTCTCTACCTGTGCAGCTTGAACAGAAAAGTTACGAGCTGAAAGAAGTAGTGGTTATTGGCGCAAAAGACAAAGGCACTGATGCTTCTGCATTTTTAGCAGACCGCCGGGCGGATAATATTCAAAACTCTGTTTCTGCAAGAACTATTGAAGTATCTCCTGATATTTCGGTTGCCAATGTTACACAGCGTGTTTCAGGCGTATCACTTGAGCGCAGCACCAACGGTGAAGGTCAATATGCCATCGTTCGGGGTATGGATAAACGTTATAATTATACACTTGTAAACGGTATTAAAATACCAAGTCCTGACAGCAGAAACCGGTACATACCGCTTGATATTTTTCCTGCAGACCTGCTTGATCGTCTCGAGGTAACCAAGGCTCTTACACCTAACATGGAAGGCGATGCCATAGGTGGCGTAGTAAACATGATCATGAAAGATGCCCCTTCGTCGTTTAGCATAAGAGCCAATGCGGCTGTCGGGTATGTTCAAAAATTTGCAACAGAAGATTTTACCTCTTTCGATCATTCAGCCAGCCTCAGTCATTCTCCACGCTATTCTAATGGCGAAAGTTACCTCGCTTCTATGAAGGACTTTCCAAACAATCCCTGGACATTTTCTTCTAAAAATAATCCACTGCCTTCTTTGTTTAATCTTTCGGCAGGAGGGCGTTTATTTAATAATAAACTGGGTATTATAGTAGCAGGCAGCTATCAGAACAACTACCGCAATGTCAACAGTGTTTTCTTTGGCACAGAGACAAACCTTAGTACTGGCAATGCCGAATTAACCGATGTTGAATCAAGAAACTATTCTATTCAGCAGCAACGTACGGGATTGCATAGCAAGATTGATTTCAAAATAAATAAGCATAACACTATCAATCTGTATGCAGGATATTTTAATCTTGTGAGAAACGAATACCGCTTTACTTCAGACACGAATCTGATATTAGGCCGTACCATTTCGGGCAGTGGAAGAGTGGGCAATTCTCTGCGTTCTTATCACGATGTGCAGCAGATTTTTAATACAACATTAAGTGGCGACCATGAATTGTTTGAGCATTTTAAAATGAACTGGTCTGCAGTATATTCAAAAGCATCCGATAACCGCCCTGATGAAGCTACGCTTAACCTTGTTACCGGCGTTTCAGTTGATCCGACTTCCGGAAAATTTGTGCAGGCAGCAGTGAATATAGATCAAAGCTCTTCACGCGAATGGCTGTACAGCACAGATGAAGATAAAAGCGGTTATCTCAATTTCACTTATAATTCAAAATTAGGTGGGTTAAAAGCAGACTGGCTGTTTGGCGGCATGTACCGCAATAAAACAAGAAGCAGCACTTATGATGAATATACGCTGCGTCCTACAAACCCGTCTATTCAAACTTATGATGGCGATATAAGTAAAAATAATTTTTCTGTATTCAATCCCCAGGGAAGTTCTACGAATGCATTGAATTATGATGCAACAGAAAACGTTGGAGCTGCTTATGCAATGGTTCGTCTGAATTACAAAAGAGCAGAAGTGGTTGGAGGAGCTCGTTATGAGCATACAGATTTATCATGGAACTCAAATGTTCCGGAAACTGTAGATGGCAAAACCGGCTCTATCAATTATTACGATGTATTGCCGAGCGTTCACATAAAATATTCTCTTACAAATAAGCAGGCATTAAGGCTTTCTTATTATTCCTCCATCAGCCGTCCAAACTTTTATGAAGTAGTTCCTCATTATGGTGGAGATGTTGACGCAGATTACTTAGAAAGAGGCAATCCTTATTTAAAAAGAACTACCGCAGACAATTTCGACCTGCGTTATGAGTTGTTTCCAAAAGGTCTTGACCAGTTGCTGGCCGGCGTGTTTTACAAGAACATAAAAAACCCGATTGAGTATGCTCTGGAAAATCTGGGAACAAACACATATTATATACCTGATAATTTTGGCACTGCACATAACTATGGCTTTGAAGCAGATGTTACAAAGTTCTTCAGACAGTTTGGTATTAAAGCTAATTACACATATACAGATTCTAAAATCACTACTTTAAAATTAAGGCGTTATAACCAGTTGGCAGATTCAATAAACCAAAGTCGCCCGTTGCAAGGACAGTCCAAGCACATTGCCAACTTTTCTCTTTTGTATAAAGATGACAGCCGTTTGGGATTGAATGCTCAGCTTACTTTTAATTACACCAGCAGAAGAATCAACACAGTTTCACAATTTTTGAACGACGATATATGGCAGAAAGGCTTTGTGCAGATGGACTTTTCATTGGAGAAAAGATTAACGAAACGCTGGTATGCATATACTAAAATCAACAACATTTTAAACACGCCTTTTCAATTAGAAGTTCTGCAGAAAAATGATGGAAGCAATGCAAGCATACCTTATCAGAAAACAGGTGAAAATCTTTTTCTGCGAAAAGATGTGTATGGATCGAATTATTTGTTAGGTGTAAAATTCAGAATGTAATTATCTGAACAAGGAACAAAAAGTGGAGTGTTGTTTTTTTGAGCCGGGCTGAAGGAATGCCATGAAGCTTTACTTGCGTCGCACTCTTCAACATTTTTTTCCTATTGAGCAAATACTGAAGAACGGCTGCCATGAAAAGATACAGCAGAAGTGAGTGACACAACCGGGGTGGCATGAAGAACTTTCGCTGGTACCAATTAAAAAATGAATTTATCAATACAGAAACAGAGTTGTATGAAATTAATGAATAAAAAATCGTGGATTATACTTGCGGGTGTAATCCTTTGCGCAGCCTGCCATAAAGAAGAAATGGTAAATGTATCTTCCGCTAAAATATCTGCAGGTCAGGCGATCACTTCCGATACATTAACCGGTACAGTAAAAGGTACTTTGGTTAGCGGCAAAACCTATTATTTCAGCAAGGACATTACCGTGAATGCAGGCGATACTTTGCTGATGCAGGCAGGGACAAAATTAATTGCGCTTGGAGACGGGACTTCTACTGAAAAAAGTCCGCAAATAACCGTCAATGGAACTTTTATCAGCCTCGGTACAAAAGACAAGCAGAATTTCATTACAGTAACAGATGATAAGCGGACAAATGCAAATATCGCTAAAGGTTTCTGGGGTGGAATTCAATGCGGACAAACAAGCGGAAACCTGGTTGTTAAATGGACACATATTGAATTTGTCGGCGGCCCTGCCGGCCCTGCTGCTGACCCGGCAGTATATGCAGCCGGTGACCCTCGCTACAGCATCGTTTTTACAAACCAGGATGCAAGTTGTATAGTAGAAGACTCGTGGATATTTGGCAGTACGGATGATGGCATACGTGTACTTCGCGGAAAAATAAGCATCATGCGCAATACATTCGAAGCATGCGGAAAAGCGGGTGGAGAATCTTTAAACCTGAAAGGCGGCACAGTAGGGGATGTGGCATATAACTTATCTATCGGACCTGCTACTAATTCTTTTAAAGCTTCGAACAGTGGCGGCACGAATGTGCAAACCAATGTAAACGTGTATAACAACACGATGATTAACGGCGGTTTAAGACAGGTAAAATCAGGCCGTGGTGGTTCTATAAATTATGAAAAAGGCGCACAGGGAAAAATATACAATAACATGATTGTTAACTGCCGCTTCGGACTTCGGTTAACAACAGATGCTGATACTTTGCACATCGTTTATAACAACCAGTTTTATTATGCCAATGCTGCCTATTTCATCCCCCAGTTCAATACATCGGACGGGGTAGAAAAAACGCAATCGGGTGACATCAGAAGTTCTGCTGCAAAAAACAATAATCCTATGTTCGCTACTTATAATGCAGATATTTTTGAATACAGTACAGTAAAGCCACCGTTGGATATTGCAGCAATGCCGTACAGCATTATTACAGCAGTTGATTATAACTTCAGCCTGTTGCCTGGTTCTCCTGCTTTGAAAAAAGGATACACAAATTTTCAGACTTTGAGTGCGGTGCCAATAGGGGGTTTATATGGTGCAGCTATTGATGCGCCGGGTGTTGATATGGGAGCTTATCAGGCCGATGGTTCAGGCAATCAGCACTACCAGTCAAGCCTGAATTTTAAATAATACCTTCACGTTTGAATGAAAAGACGCCTCGGATTACTCCTATTACTAACAGCTTCTTATTTTTCTATAAAAGCGCAGTCAACTGCGCCTCTTTATTTAGGCACCAAAACACCTTATTATCCGCTGCAGAAAAAACATACTCCGCCTCCTGCGGGATATACGCCTGTCTTTATTAATCATGTTGGCAGACATGGGGCAAGATTTCTTACCAAGGCCGGCAGTGATGTATTAGTGCTGGATGTATTGGAGCAGGCAGCAAAGCAAAATGCGCTTACGGCGGTCGGCCAGCAGGCACGACAGGCAGCAATGCAGTTTGAAAGTGTTGAAACCGGTAATTATGAGAATATAACCCTAAAAGGAGCAGAGGAGCAAACAGGCATTGCTGCCAGGATGAACAGTGAGTACAGAGACGTTTTTAAACAAAGGGGATTGTCGGTTATGATGACTGCTAAAGTTAGAACCCAACAAAGTGCGGAGGCCTTTTTAAAAGGAATTGCTTATCCTTCAGAAAAAATTAAACGCACAATCGGAGCAAATGCCGCAGATACCGTTTTGCGGTTTTACGACCTTTCGCCTGCTTACACCGAATATAAAACAAGTAAAAAAATAAAGCAGCATATCGACTCTTTGTACAGCGACCCTGCAATGGAAGAGACGTCGAAACAAATATGCAACCGGATTTTTAAAAGCTCTTTTTTACGGCAGATTGCGAACAAGACCATTACAGCCAATAACGGTCAGGGAAAGCAGAAAGCAGTAAGTGAAGCAGCATTTGCCACGGCGCTGTACGAAGTCTATACCATGCAGTTTTCGGCAAGCAGGGAAACTGAGCAGCGATACCCGAAAGAATCAGCAGATATGAAAGCAGCATTTACCAATGAAGACCTGAAATGGTTTGATATGGTAAACGGAGCAGAAGACTTTTTTGAAAAAGGCCCTGCTACAGATACTTTAGGCATTCAAATAACTATTGCCACGCCTTTACTGGATAATTTCATCAACACTTCCGATTCTGTACTTAATGGTTCTAAATTAATGGATGCTATTCTTCGTTTTACGCATGCAGAAGCCATTTCTCCCTTTGCTACCTTGCTTGGAATACCGCAGGCAAGTGTACAAAGCAACAGCGTGTATACTTATCAGCATCATTGGCAGGCTTCGAAGATCGTACCCTTAAGCGCTAATATCCAGTGGGTATTTTACTTTAACGGAAAAGATTACCTGCTGAAAGTATTGCTAAATGAACAGGAGGTGGCATTACCTTTTAAAACTTCTACTTTTCCATATTATAAGTGGCAGGAAGCGAGATCGTATTATACGAAGAAACTTAAGAAGATAATGGAAACTGGGAATAACTAAGTGTCTTGAAAGTTGATGTGATTTAGAGAAGTAGGTCCTGCATTGATTAAATGCCGAACCTACGGTTCTTTATTATTATTCTCTTTTTTTTATCAACGGATTGAAATCCGTTGTTATAATATGAGCTGAGGCTATGCCTCTTCAATACCCTGACCCGTTGGCATTATTATAAAGAAGGGCAGAAAGATATTGGAAATTACAGAGCCATAGGCTCGGGTTTATTTTGTAACAACGGATTTTAATCCGTTGTAAATAATGCGCCTCTATTGCAGAGCCGTCAGGCTCGTTTCATTTTT
>CAXUMK010000317.1:0-5147 GCA_964251885.1 uncultured Segetibacter sp.
TGCTGAAAGATAAACCTATGAAACGAAATTTACCCACTGTTCCGTCCTTTAAGATGAGCGGTAACGGCAATGTCGCTGCTGCAAAATCCGAATGGATCAACCTTATCGCCGAACACTCCCAGCAGAAAAGTTTCGAATTAGTTCACCCCTTTTTCGGCAAACTGACTGCTGAGCAAGCTGGTCGCATGGCCTATAAACATATAGACCATCACCTGCGTCAATTTAATAGTTAGCTTCAGGTTAATATACATAAGAGAATAGGTTGAAAAAGAACAATGGAACCGAAAAGACAACTAAATGAAACCGACATTTTTTACAAAAGCATCCGATTTTAGAAAGTGGTTAGAGAAAAATCATACAAAAGAAACTGAGTTATTGGTTGGCTTTTATAAGGTTGACAGCGGAAAACCAAGTATGAATTGGTCACAATCGGTTGACGAAGCACTTTGTTTTGGCTGGATAGACAGTATTCGTACATCTATAGACAAAGACACTTATCAAATTCGCTTTACCCCGCGAAAACCGACAAGTATATGGAGTGCAGTTAACATTAAAAAAGTAGAAGAATTAATCAAACAGGGACTTATGCAACCAGCAGGGCTTGCAAGTTTTAAAAACCGCACAGAAAGTAAATCGCAGATTTATGCTTACGAAAATTCAGAAGTAAAATTTTCACCTGAGTTTGAAGAACTGTTTAAAGCCAATAAAGTGGCCTGGAACTATTTTCAATCTCTTACACCATCTTACCGGAAACCTTCGACCAATTGGGTAATGAGCGCAAAGCAGGAAGCCACGAGAATAAAACGTTTAAACGAACTTATTGCAGACAGCGAATTATTAACCAATAAATGGAAGGACAATAAATACAGCAAAAAATGAAAAAAGCAGAGATAACAATGAACCGGTTACAAGAGGATTGCCAATAGTTGGGTTGGAAGTTGGGGCAATCCGGCTGCAAATGGCTATCAGCTTTGGTCAATCTTTGAAAGAATAATTAACTTCTGTTGAAAAGGCAGACGTTTTTCAACTTCTACACTATCGGGCAATACTCGTTCATTGTGCATAATGCAGGCACGTGAAACTTACAAAATGATGGATTTATAAAAACACACAAGAACTGTGTAAATTTGCCAATCACTTAGAGTAACACAATGAAGGCAAAATATATTAATCCATTTACAGACTTTGGATTTAAAAAAATCTTTGGCGAAGAAGCCAGCAAACCACTTTTGCTTGACTTCCTGAATGCCCTTTTGCCTCAGCAGAACAAGATTATTGACCTCACTTTTAAGAATGCCGAGCAATTAGGACAGACAGAAGCAGATAGAAAAGCCATCTTTGACATTTATTGTGAAAATAAGAATGGTGAAAAATTTATTGTAGAACTACAAAAAGCGAAACAGAATTATTTCAGGGAAAGGACAATATACTATTCCACTTTCCCTATTAGGGAACAAGCTGAAAAAGGTGAATGGAACTATAACCTGAAAGCAGTTTATTGTGTAGGCATTTTGGACTTCACCTTTGACGACTATGAAAGCGAACCAGAGAAAAGCGAAGTGGTTCATACTATTAAGTTGAAAAACCAAAATGGTAAAACTTTTTACGACAAGCTGACTTACATCTACCTTGAAATGCCAAATTTCAAAAAAGTTGAGGCGGAATTGAAAACCCGTTTGGATAAGTGGTTATATTTTATAAAACATTTAGAAGACTTTCAAACAATTCCCACAATTTTTAAAGACGAAGTTTTTATACAAGCTTTTGAGAAAGCGGAACTTGCAAAATTTGACCAAACAGAATTGGACAGTTACGAAGACAGTTTAAAAATATACCGTGACTTGAAAGGAGTTATTGATACAGCTTTTGACGAAGGTAAATTACAAGGTAAATTAGAAGGTAAATCAGAAGGTAGGTTAGAAAGGGATAGAGAAATAGCGAAAGCACTTAAAGAACGTGGCGTTTCGACCGAAATAATTAGCAAAACAACAGGACTTTCCGAAGACGAAATCGACATGCTGTAGGACTAAAAGCACGACGCAAAATTAGGCGGAGTAGACGAAAAGCCCCAAAACGAAGCCCCAATACTTGCGCTGTATCGGGGCTTTTTGTTCTACTGCTTGTTGACCGAAGCGTTTTTGAACAATTTAGACAATTAAAATCAACATAAAACAATGAACCTCAATTGGCAAGGCGAAAGGGTTTCAATTCTTGCACCACTGGCAATACTTGTTCGTTATATGCATACCTTTCAACTTGATCATCCAGTATTTATTGTGTCAAATTATTTTTACCTTTTTAATCAATAATATTATGGGTTCACAAGCAATGCAAGGAAAACTTTGGGGACAACGACCTAAGGATTGGTCTGACATTCAGGAACAAACAGGAAAAGCGGGATATGATTTTGTTCTGAATTATTTATCATTCACTCCTGGGGCAAAATTATTGGATGTTGACTGCGGTACCGGTTATTTTAGTAAAATGGCAAGTAACAAAGGAGCTAATGTTACCGGGCTTGATGCAACGCCTGAATTTGTAGAAGAAGCAAAAAAAAGAGTACTTGATGCCCATTTTATAGTTGGAGAAATGGAAGAGCTTCCTTTTGAAGAAAACTATTTTGATGTGGTTTGTGGTTTCAATTCGTTCCAGTATGCAGCGAATACTAAAAATGCACTTACTGAAGCTAAACGGGTTTTGAAAGATGGTGGAAAATTAGTAGCGATGATTTGGGGCAATAAAGAAGAATGCGAAGCTGCGACTTATTTAAAAGCGGTGGGCAGTCTTTTGCCTCCGCCTCCGCCAGGAGCTCCTGGTCCGTTTGCACTTTCAGAAGATAAATTATGGAAAAAACCCTGGAAGAAATTGGTCTTAAAATAATAGGCAATACAGATATAGCATCAGTATGGGACTATCTTGATACAGAAACGGCTTTAAAGGGATTAATATCTGCAGGGCCGGTAGCAAGAGCGATTGAAAACAGTGGCTTTGAAAAAGTCTATGAAACAATATCAAATGCAATACAACCCTACATACAACCTAACGGACATGTACTCTATAATAACAAATTCAGAGTTGTAATTGCAGAAAAATAAAAGTAAATTCTAAAGTCGCATAAGTCGGTTTCGCCATTGGTAAGGCTTTGAACAGCTTAGCCAGTAATGACTGTCACTCACCTTATAGCTTCATCTGTCTGATCATGTATTCTTCATCTACATTCGAAAATCACCCGCTGGCTGCTGAAAAAGTTGTTCAATTTCGACTTGATGTTATAGTAGTTTGACAATAAAAATTTTCATTGTTCAGTACGGAAAATTCATCTTATAATTTTTTCATTTATACAAAACAAATTATTATGAAACTGTTTCTCACTGTTGCACTGTCTGCAATATTATCTTTCTCAATACATAGCACAAGCGCGCAGGATAACTGGGTGTCTTATTCCAAAGCGGTAAGTACAAAAGGTTATGAAGGACACAATTTTCGCTTGACCGCAATGATAAAATCTGAACCTACGGATGACAGCGCTTCGGCACGCTTATGGGCAAGAGTTGATAAAGAAAAAGGATTGGGTTTCTTTGACAATATGGGGAATAGACCTGTCAGAAGTAAAGATTGGAAAACGTATTCTATTGAAGGGAAAATTGATACGGCCGCTTACCAACTTGCCTTTGGTGCTTTATGCGAGTACAATGGTAAATTTTACTACGACGATCTTAAGCTTGACATAGAAACATCAAAAGGCAAATGGAAAAACATCTTTATTGAAAATTTTGAAAACGGCAATGATACGCTTGAGCAGGGAATTCAGCGCTGGCGATCAGGGTTTAATAAAAACTATACTGCTGCAATTACAGATGCTGATGGCAAAGGGAAAGCACTTTTAATTGAAGGCAGAGATGTACCAAACTATGGGGTGAATAATAAGGTTGGAAAATTTGCTGATGTAAACGGCATTAAATTATACTATGAAGTATACGGCCAGGGTGCGCCATTGGTTGTATTACACGGCAATGGCGGTTCCATTCAAAGTGCCGGATCTTTTTACCCTGATCTCATAAAGCAATATAAAGTAATTGCAATTGACAGCCGCTCACAGGGAAGGTCAACAACAACAAATGAGCCCTTAACGTATGATATAATGGCAAGCGACGTCAATGCATTGCTGGAACAGTTACACATTGATTCTGTTTTTATCTGGGGGCAAAGCGATGGTGCCATTTTAGCTTTATTGCTTGCAAAAGAGTATCCTAAAAAAGTAAAACGGGCTTTAGCTTACAGCCCAAATATACAGCCGGACAGCCTCGCGGTTTTTCCATGGGCGATAACGGCTATGCATAAAATAGTGGCAGAAAACCACGACCCAAAACAAAAAGCATTGAACCAGCTAATGCTCGATTATCCAAACATTCCCTACGCAGAGCTTTCAAAAATTAAGGCGCCTGTAATGATCATGTCTGGCGACAGGGATGTAATACGCCCCGAGCATATTTTAAAAATGTTTCAAAGCATTCCCAATTCACAGCTTTGCATATTGCCTGGTGCAACACATGGCGGCGCATGGGAAAAGAAAAACTTGTTCCTTAGTATAATGAATGATTTTTTCAACAAGCCATTTGAAATGCCTGATACAAAAAACTGGTTTATGGAATAGCAGCATTTGAAATTTGCCTGAGTAAATTTTGATTTCTGTTTATAAAAACCCTGTCTCATTAAGACAGTTAATACTTATGCCACGAATATTCATTTTGTTGTTTGTTCTGATATCATCCTCATTTTCTCAATCACTTTTAGCACAGGAAAGTCAAAAACCAAGGGTCATTGTTCTGACCGATATTGAGGCAGATGCCGATGATACACAATCCATGGTTCGGTTTCTCACTTATGCAAACGAGTGGGATATCGAAGGTCTCATTGCGGCTACTTCCATACACCAAAAAACAAGAGTGGCTCCGGAAAGCATCAAAAAAATATTAGGCGCTTATCAGAAAGTACAACCCAATCTGCTGAAACATGAAAAAGGCTATCCATCTTATGAATCGCTGTTATCAAAAGTAAAGAAAGGTCTTCCCGTATATGGTATGGAAGGAGTAGGAGAAAACAAAAATTCAGAAGGTTCTGACCACATTGTTCAGGTATTAAAAGAG
>CAXUMK010000317.1:5157-6475 GCA_964251885.1 uncultured Segetibacter sp.
GAGAACGACAACCGCCCTGTGTGGTTTTGTGTATGGGGCGGCACAAATGTACTGGCGCAGGCGCTTTGGCAAATTCAACACACAGTAAGTGATGCTGATGCAAAGAAGCTTTACAAAAAAATAAGAGTATATACCATCTCTGATCAGGACGATACAGGTCCGTGGATCAGGAAAAATTTTACAGGTATTTTTTATGTGGTATCGCCAGGTTATAATTATGCAAATGCAACGTGGCTGGGTATGTCGTTCCCTTTTCCCGGAGCTAATACTGAAGTTGTTTCTAATGACTGGCTGGCAAAAAACATTCAGCAAGGTCATGGTGCGCTGGGTGCAGCTTATCCTGATGTCGCTTACGGAATGGAGGGTGATACACCCTCATTTTTAAATCTTATTGCAAATGGCTTGAACAATGCTGAGCATCCTGAGTATGGAGGATGGGGTGGACGTTACCAATATTATCTGCCCGACTTTCATGATTCAAATACAGGAATGTTTAAAAGAGACAACTGGCCGAAAGATGAACCTGAAACACGTGCAATTTGGACGAATGCAGAAGACTCTGTAACCGGGGTGGATAAAAAGGAATATAAAAGTGCGCCGGCAACCATCTGGCGATGGAGGCAAGCGGTTCAGAACGACTTTTCCGCCCGTATAGCCTGGTGTGTAAAACCTTACAGTGAATGTAACCATCCTCCTGTTCCTGCACTGGCTACTCCTGATTCTTTTAGTGTAAAGTCAGGAGAGCAGTTCCAACTCAATGCTGATGGAACGTATGACCCTGATGGAGACTCGATTAGCTATTTATGGTTTCAATACAAAGAAGCAGGAAGTTACCCCGGCGTTATTAGTTTTAGACCTTATGCCGCTAATCTGTACAATTTGCCTGTGACAGCCCCGCGTGTCGAAACCCCTCAAACGATACATTTTATCTTACAGGTCACTGATAAGGGAACCCCCGCACTAACAAGATATAAACGGGTAAGGGTAACTGTATTGCCATGACAGGCGCTGCCGATTTTGCTTTAGGGACATCCCAATTTTTTTTTGGAGCCAGGCTGCATTACTACTATTTTACATCGTTGCGTCGCACACTTGTACGCTTTATTCGCTGTTCGGCAAGACCTCATCCTCCATCTCCTTCTCCTCACGGAGAAGGAGCGGTACAGCATTTCATAACTTAACATTTTATCTACCACATCGTCGTTAATTTTCTACCCGTCATGACACTTTTATAAATTCAGTTAGCAGAAGATAGATTTATATTAATAATGCTAATCAAGGGTTAAAATAGTAAGAGCGATGTGAATAACAATTGAGA
>CAXUMK010000318.1:0-6455 GCA_964251885.1 uncultured Segetibacter sp.
AAGGAAAACAGGTAACTGTTACGATGACTGATATGCTGGGCAAATTGATTCATAAAGAAGTAATTGCTGCACAAAACGGGCAGGGTTACTATCAGCTTCATTTACATTCACAACCGGTAAGTGGTGAGTATATGCTTTTAGTGAGTGGCGAAGGCTTAAAAAAGACTTTGAAAGTAATAGTGAAATAAAGTGTTTTCATAAACCAAATAAAAATCCCGGTCAGTTATCGCTGCCGGGATTTTTTAATGTAGTTGATCAAAAGCTTCCTTTTTCTACCTAATTTTTGCCATCTATTATCACCGGCGTTTTGGCTCCCATTACAATCACCTTCGCATTTTGTGAAGTGGCAATTTCTTTCAATGCTTTTATTTGCTCATACTGCAACTGATTATCTGTTAAGCCTGTATTGATTATTCTTTGGTAATCGGCAATACCCTGCGCTTCTACCCTTTTGCGTTCGGCTTCCTGTCTTTCTTTTTGCAAAACGAAAAACATTTTCTGTGCTTCCTGCTCCGCATTTATTTTTTCTTCAATCGCAGCTTTTACGCGATTAGGTAAAGTAATATTTCTTACAAGAAGCTGCTCCAGTTCAAGACCGCGGTTTTTAAAATTGTCTTCAATTGTTTTATAAATGCGTGTTTGAAATTCATCTCTCTTAGTACTGTACAAATCAATAGCAGTGTAGTAAACAGAGTTGTCGCGAATTTTAGTACGTGTTATGGGACGAACGATTTTATCTTTAAAGTCTAATCCTGTTTGTCTTAACAAACGCGGCGCTTCACTTGCCTGCACACGGTATAATACGGTAAGGTCAATCACTACTTCCAGTCCGTCAGAGGTTAAGACACGGATAGCATCATCGCCCTCTTTATCGCCTTCATCGTGTACTCCACTCATAGTATAGTTTTGGGTACGCACATCTATCCGGTTTACATTAACGAGTGGATTAATAAAATGAAGACCGCTGTTTAAAACGTCATTCTGCACTTTGCCAAAAAGGGTTTGCACGCCTATCTCTCCTGCATCTATCTGCACAATGCATGAGGTAAGAACGCCAAGAAGTATCATGACACCAGCAACAATACGAACAACACCGGTATAATTTGGAAAAGGAAATTGCATTTTACGAAGCGAAGAAGCGGCAAAAAAAACAGCAACACCCAGTATTATCAGTAACATTTTTTAAAGGTTTAATACACAAAGATAGAGCAGAAACGTATGATGGCTGTAAATGATAAGAATTCCTCCACTGCCTATAATTAATAACAAAAAAAGCCCCACTCAACCGAGCGGGGCTACAAATATAAACGACCTTCCTCAAGTCCCCCTTCGGGGGATTTAGGGAGCTTTAATCTTCCACCTTCATTTTACCTTTCTGCTTAGCCATCACCTCTTCTGAAACAGAGTTTGGAGCCGGACTATAATGACTGAACTCCATCGTTGAAGTTGCACGACCCGAAGACAGTGAACGAAGCTGGGTTACATAACCAAACATTTCGCTCAATGGAACTTTAGCCTTAATCACCTGCAAACCAGCACGGCTATCCATGCCTTCAAGCATACCACGACGACGGTTAAGATCACCTGTTACATCTCCCATGTATTGGTCTGGTGTGGTCACTTCCACTTTCATAATTGGCTCAAGCAACACCGGTTTAGCTTTTCTGCCTGCTTCCCTGAAACCACCTCTTGCACACAATTCAAAACTCATCGCATCTGAGTCAACAGCGTGGAAGCTACCATCATACACTCTCACTTTCATGCTTACTACCGGGTAAGCTGCCAATACACCCGTATTCATTGAGTTTTCAAAACCTTTCTGAATAGCTGGAACAAATTCACGGGGAATAGATCCGCCAAACAAATCGTTCACAAACTGAAACGTTCCCTTTCCTTCTTTCAAAAACTCTTCATCAGCAGGTCCTATCTCAAATAAAATATCGGCAAATTTACCACGACCGCCGGTTTGCTTTTTAAGCGTTTCCCTGTGATCAATCGTTTTAGTAAATGCCTCTTTATAAGCCACCTGGGGAGCGCCCTGGTTAATCTCCACTTTAAATTCGCGACGCATACGGTCAACGATGATCTCAAGATGCAGCTCACCCATTCCGCTTAAAATAGTCTGGCCGGTTTCCTCATCAGTTTTCACTCTAAGCGTAGGGTCTTCTTCAACTAATTTAGCTATCGCCATACCCATTTTATCCACGTCGGCCTGTGTTTTAGGCTCAATTGCTACCGAGATAACCGGCTCGGGGAAAGTCATACTTTCCAGAGTGATCGGATGCTTCTCATCGCAAAGTGTGTCTCCGGTTTTGATGTCTTTAAAACCAACGGCCGCACCAATATCACCAGCTTCAATATAATCAACCGGGTTTTGCTTGTTGGCATGCATCTGCATAATACGGCTGATACGTTCATTTTTGCCGGTACGCACATTTAACACATAAGAACCAGAATCCAAACGACCACTATAAGCCCTAAAGAACGCCAAACGTCCAACAAACGGGTCAGTCATGATCTTGAATGCCAAAGCGCTAAAGGGCTCTTTCGCATCGGCATGACGAAGAATTTCTTCTCCTGTATCAGGATTTATTCCTTTTATCGCTTCAATATCCAAAGGACCAGGCAGATAACGAACGATTGCATCCAAAGCAGTTTGCACACCTTTATTTTTAAAAGATGAACCGCACATCATCGGGATGATAGAAAGGTCAATCGTTGCTTTACGGATAGCTTCATGAATTTCATCTTCAGTGATCGAATTAGGATCATCAAAGAATTTTTCAAGCAATTTCTCATCATAGTCAGCCACGGCTTCTATCAACTCCTGGCGATATTGCTCCACTTCTTCCTGCATATCTTCAGGAATAGGCACTTCTTTATAGGTCATCCCACGAGATTCTTCGTCCCAGATAATACCTTTCATGGTAATCAGGTCAACCACACCTTTAAAGCTGTCTTCAGCGCCAATCGGCAATTGTAACGGAACAGCTTTTGCTCCCAGCATTTCACGAACCTGCTTAACTACATTTAAGAAGTCGGCACCGCTGCGATCCATTTTATTTACGAACCCAATTCTTGGAACCTTATAACGGTTAGCCTGACGCCAAACAGTCTCAGACTGAGGCTCAACACCAGAAACCGCACAAAATAATGCCAGTAGCCCATCGAGCACGCGCAAAGAACGCTCTACCTCTACAGTAAAGTCCACGTGACCCGGAGTATCTATAATATTAAATTTATACAGCTTGGAATCAGCATTTTTTGTACCCTGAGTAGTAGGAAAATTCCAGAAACAGGTGGTTGCAGCCGAAGTGATGGTAATACCTCTCTCCTGCTCCTGCGCCATCCAGTCCATTGTTGCAGCGCCGTCATGCACTTCACCAATCTTGTGGTTTACACCCGTGTAATACAGAATACGTTCTGTTGTCGTCGTCTTGCCTGCATCAATGTGTGCAGCAATACCGAAGTTCCTTTGATATCTTAAGTCGCCCATGACTTTTTATTTGTATTTGTTAATGACTGTTTATCTTTTTTTGTGACCGGCATTTCAGCCCTGATGAAGCATCGTTGTGTCACTCCCTTGTGCCCTATCGTCTTATTCGGCTTTTTTAAACTCCTCTTTAGGATTTAAGCCTCTCAAAATCGAGGCGCGAAGGTAAGGATTTTCAACTGTAAAAAAAGGAGTTGATAGTTAATGATTGGCGAAAGTTAAAGGATGATAAAGAGCGGATTAAACCCTGGTTTTGTTTAAAAATGTTTACTAAGGGTTGAAGGTTTAGGACTAATGTGATTTATACTTCACACCGGATAAGTTTCCCGCTAACGGGACAAGTAGCGCATTGCTGAATAATGAACAAAGCGCACAAGTGTGCGACGCAACGTAAGCCTCATAGTAGTATTCCGTTTGGCTCAAAAAAATCATTGCACAATTTTAAGCCGCAAATAAGCATAGTTAAACATGAATATCAATTGCGCTGCCCTTCAGGGCAGTGAATATGTTTAGTTTCTCCCAGCTTTAGCCTACAATTGCTTAGGCTAAAGCTCGATTGAGCAACAGAAGGAATATGAATTAAGTCATAACAATCACATAATATTTTATAATTTTTATTTTTTTGCCAATCATAACAGAACTTCGCAGCCCAACAATAAAATACAATAATGGCTGGAATACTTGACCTGGTAGGAAATACCCCAATAGTGGAACTGCAGCATGTTAAAACAAACAAAGCGGTTACAATATATGCTAAGCTGGAGGGCAATAATCCCGGAGGAAGCGTAAAAGACCGGGCAGCTTATGGCATGATTAAAGGCGCAATTGACCGCGGAGAGATAAAGCCGGGTATCAAACTGATAGAAGCCACCAGTGGAAACACCGGAATTGCACTAGCACTGATTGCTAGTGTGTTTAAAGTGGATATAGAAATAGTGATGCCTGAAGATGCCACACGTGAAAGAGTGCTGACCATGGAGGCTTTTGGCGCAAAAGTCATTTTAACGCCAAAGGAACAATCGATGGAAGGAGCTATTGATTATGCCACTGCCCAGGTCGCGAAAGGCGGCTACCTGATGCTCAACCAGTTTGCCAACCCCAATAATTACGGGATGCATTACAAAACCACCGGACCTGAGATCTGGCGCGATACAAATGGCAAGGTTACTCACTTCGTTTCTGCAATGGGCACAACCGGCACGATCATGGGCGTTTCGCGCTTTTTAAAAGAGCAAAATCCTGATATTCAAATCAATGGTTGCCAGCCGACTGACGGCTCGCACATTCCCGGCATACGCAAATGGCCAGAAGCCTATCTGCCAAAAATATTTGAGAAAGAAAGAATAGACCGCATTATTGAAGTAGATGAAAAAGATGCACGTATTATGGCTAAACGTTTGGCCCGCGAAGAAGGTATTTTTAGCGGCATGAGCAGCGGCGGGGCTATACATGCATCTATCGAATTGTCAAAAGAGCTTACTTCCGGCGTGATCGTCTGCATCATCTGCGATCGTGGCGACCGGTATTTATCTTCTGATTTGTTTGATTAGGACGGGAATTGACTACCGACCACTGACAACTGACACTGACAACTGACTACCGACTACTGACTACCGGCAACTGACTACTGACTACCGACTATTTACTACTGACTACTCACTACTCACTACTCACTAACATGAAGGCGAGCAAACTCTTTAAACTAATATTGATATTAGGCCTGCTGTCGGCCATTGGCCCGTTTTCTATTGATATGTATTTGCCTGGCTTTCCTGCAATTGCTGCTGACTTACATACCACTGTGGCAAAAGTTTCTTTATCACTCTCCAGCTTCTTTATTGGAATTTCTGCCGGGCAAATGTTATACGGGCCTCTGCTCGACCGGTTTGGCCGCAAAAAACCTTTATACATTGGGCTAACAGTATATTTACTTGCTTCTATAGGCTGTATGATGGCAACATCTGCCGACCAGTTAATCTGGCTGCGTTTACTGCAGGCGCTGGGAAGCTGCTCGGGCATGGTGGCTTCGAGGGCAATGGTACGAGACCTTTTTCCGGTAAATGAAAACGCGAAAGTATTTTCACTGCTAATGCTTGTGGTAGGCGTTTCACCAATCATCGCTCCCACTTTGGGTGGATACCTCAGTTCTGCATTTAGCTGGCGCTATGTATTTGGTGTATTGACTTTATTATCGGCCATTATACTTCTCGCAGTACATTTTTACCTGGCGGAAAGCAGAAAGCCTGATCCTAATTTTTCATTAAAGCCAAAACCAATTATAACCGGATTTCTTACTGTTGCCAAAGAACCTCAATTCTATACTTATGCTCTTGCCGGTTCCATTGCCTCAGCCGGATTATATTCTTACATATCCGGCTCGCCTTCTGTTTTTATGGAGATTTATAAAGTTTCAGAGCAACAGTACGGGTGGATTTTTGCCATGGTAGCGGCGGGACTTATTACCTCAAGCCAGTTGAATACCCTGCTTTTGAGAAAATACAAAAGTGAACAGATAATAGTCATTGCGCTGTTGTGTCAATCTCTTACCGGAATCGTTCTTTTTGCCGGCAGTATGCTTGGCTTTCTGGAATTATTCAGCACCATTTTTTTATGTTTTATATTTTTAAGTTGCCAGGGGTTTACTTTTCCAAATTCGTCGGCTCTTTCGCTTGCTCCTTTTAGCAGAAATGCGGGCAGCGCTTCTGCATTGCTTGGCTGTCTTCAAATGGGCATTGGTGCTTTGGCCTCGGCTCTTGTCAGTTATTTAGCAAATGGAACAGCTTTGCCCATGACAGGTGTTATGGCCTTTTGCGCTATAACATCCTTTACCGTTTTACTAACCGGCGGAAGCATCATACGAAACAAAACAACTGCTAACCAGGTGCAGGAAGAAACTGCAGAAATGGTCATTACATCGTGATGAGAAGGTGAGGGCAGAAGGCAAAAGCTGCGCAAAGAATTG
>CAXUMK010000319.1:0-6405 GCA_964251885.1 uncultured Segetibacter sp.
ACACAATAACTTTTTCATAAACATATACTTCTTCAAAGAGGGAGGAACTTGTCTCCCCGCTGTTTACTTTTAATTTATCAGATGCGTTAACAGGCCGTCGCGAAGCTTAGGTTCGAACCAGGTGCTTTTTGGCGGCATTACATTTCCACTGTCGGCTATATCAAAAAGCTGCTGGATGCTAACCGGAAATAAACTGAAAGCGGCAGCCATTTCACCGCTATCCACTTTTTTCACCAGTTCATTCATGCCCCGTATTCCGCCAATAAAGTCAATTCTTTTATCCGTTCTCGGATCTTTTATATCTAATATTTTATCTAAAATGTTGTTTTGCAAAATAGTGACATCTAAAACCCCCATGGGGTCGTTTGAATAGGAGCTTTCCTTTGCCGTTAAAGAATACCAGTTTTTATCCAGATATAAGCCAAACTGGTGAAGGGAAGCAGGTTTTACTTCATTTTCCCCGGTTTTTTCTATTTCAAAATCTTCCCCCACTTTTTCTAAAAACTCTGCTGCAGAATGGTTGTTCAGGTCTTTAACCACCCTGTTATAATCCATAATGTGCAACTGGCTTGCAGGAAATAAGGTGGTTAGAAAATAATTAGCCCCTTCGCCTGATTTGCCGTTTAAAGAAGCACGAACCTTTGCAGCCGATGCCGCACGGTGATGGCCGTCGGCTATGTACGTATTGGGAACTTCTTCTTCAAAAAGTGAAGTAATATGGCTTATGGATGATGAGTCGTTGATAACCCAAAGAGTGTGTTGAATGTTATCATCTGCGGTGAAATTGCAAACAGGGCTGCGGTCTCTTTTCCATTGGTTCAGCAGGCTGTCAATTGCCTCTACATTTCGGTATGCTAAAAAAACATTGCCTGTTTGCGCTCCGGTAGTTTTAATATGATTTATCCTGTCTTGCTCTTTTTCAGGGCGGGTGAGTTCGTGCTTTTTTATGATGTCATTCTCATAATCATCTATTGAACTTGCGCACACAAGCCCGGTCTGGCTGCGGCCGTTCATAACCAGTTCGTACATGTAATAGCAGGGCTTGCTTTCCCTGAAAAGTATGTTGCGCTGGATGAATGCATTCAGGTTCTGCTTTGCTTTTTCATACACTTCAGTGCTGTGCACATCTGTGTTTTCAGGAAGGTCAATCTCGCTTTTGGTGATATGTAAAAATGAATAAGAGTTGCCCTGCGCCTCAATTTTCGCTTCCTTGCTGTTAAGCACATCATAAGGTCGTGAAGCTACTTTGGGAGCCAATTCTGCTGCAGGCCTGAGCGCTTTAAACGGAGAAATTTTTGCCATTAATGAAAGAAATATAACTGCAATATAAGGATTCTTACCAGTTACAGATTACCGGATACGGGGTATTATACTACCCGCCGCATAAGAATAGGAAATGATTTTTTTTTGAGCCCGGCCAAATTGCTACTATGAATCATTGTTGCGTCGCACACTTATACAATTTCTCCGGTATTCAGCTATGTACATGCATGAGGCGCAAAGTATAGCTTACAAAGCCTGCGCTCACAAGTAATAGATAGCGGTTTTTAAGACCTCGCTTGTATACGGCAGAATGAGTTACAATTATTTATTATTCTCCAGCTTGAATAGTGTGAATAATAACTGATGTGTCCTTTGTTTTTGCAAACAGCAACGACATAAAAAAATGAAACCACAGAGAAAGGAGTAAATCTTTTGTCTGCGGTTTAGATATTTTTAGAAATGGAAGGCGCTAATAGTCATCATCTTCATCGTCAAATCCTCCGGACTTAGAGTTATTGAAGAGGTCTTTAAACTCGTCATCTACTTTAAAATCATCGTCATCATCTTTTGCTGCTTTTTTACCCGTGACAGCTTTTTTGCCTGTTGATTTTGGCAAATCAAACTCATCAAAATCGGGATCCCAGTTTTCGTCTTCTTCAGCCTTATTCCAGTTATCCTCTTCTTCGGGTAAGTCGCTATCGTCATCTTCATCACCCTTGCTTTTTGCTGCTGCAGGCTTTTTCCCTTTTTTGGGGCTTTTGTCGTCATCATCTTCTACATCGTCATCATCCTCCTCAGGTTGTTTTTTAGATTTAGCAGAACTTTTTTCTGCCGGTGTATCAATAGGTGGAGTTGTTTTTTTTGCAGAACTTTTTTCCTTGCTGGATTTTGCCATTATTAAAGAATTTTAGGAACCGTAAAATTTCAAAGTCTTTTTTAATCATCCAAAAATATTTTTTTTGAATGAGTGAGTACTGTTTTAAAGAGCCACGATCTGTTCTCGGCCCGGCCCGTTAGAAACAAATTTTACAGGCGCACCGATAAACTGATTGATAAATTGAATATACACATTCATTGCTTCGGGAAGGTTATTTTTGTCCTTAACCGAAGTAGTATCTGTATTCCAGCCATCGAACGACTGGTAAACCGGCTCCACTTTTATCTTTGATATCTGGAAGGGAATTTCTTTTTTCTCTTCACCGTTTACAAGATAGGAGGTGCACATATTCAGCTTTTCAAAGCTATCCAACACATCTGCCTTGGTCATCACTACTTTTGTAACCCCATTTATCATACAGGCAAACTGCAGTGCAACAAGGTCAGCCCATCCGCAACGTCGCGGACGACCGGTGGTCGCGCCAAATTCAGCGCCTATTTTGCGCAGCTCGTTGCCGGTTTCGTCAAATAATTCTGTAGGAAAAGGGCCGCTGCCAACCCGGGTGCAATATGCTTTTGTAACGCCGATGACTTCTTTTATTTTCTGCGGCGCCACACCCAGACCGGTACAAACACCTGCGGAAATCGTATTGGAAGACGTTACAAAAGGGAAGGTGCCAAAGTCAATATCGAGCATGCTGCCCTGTGCCCCTTCGGCAAGAATTTTCTGACCTTCAGAAATTTTATTGTTTATAAAATATTCACCATTTACGATGTTGAGGCTGCGGAGAAACTCGATTGCATCAAAAAATTCATCTTCCCATTCTGAAATGTCTTCATTAAAATGAAAGTTATCTAACAGGCGCTGGTGCTTTAAACGCAGTTTAATATAATTGGTAATAAAGCTCTTGTCTAATATATCGCCTACTCTTATCGCATTTCGGCCGGTTTTATCCATGTAAGCCGGGCCGATGCCTTTGAGGGTGCTGCCTATTTTTTCTGTTCCTTTTGATGTTTCTGAAGCCTTGTCTAAAGCCCGGTGGGTAGGAACAATAATGTTTGTTCTTTCAGAAATATACAGGTTCTTTTTAACGTCGATACCGAAGGAAGCAACGGTATCACATTCTCTTTTTAGAGTAACCGGGTCAAGCACCACGCCACCACCTATTAAGTTGACCGTGTTCTGGTGAAAAATACCGGAAGGTATCTGGTGTAAAACAATCTTCTTATCCTGCACATATAAAGTGTGACCGGCATTGGGACCGCCCTGGAAACGGGCAACTATATCATAATCAGGAGCGAAAAAATCTACGATTTTACCTTTCCCCTCATCGCCCCATTGTAAACCAAGAATTACATCAACCATTTTTAAAAGTTTATTGCATTTGCGGCAAAAATAATGGAAGTGAGTTATTTAAGTGTATTTATTGTGAGCAGGAGAAAGGGGCAAAGAAGTTGCACGCAAGGGGCGCAGAGCCGTAAAGGAAGGTTCACGCGGAGACGCAGAGCCGCAAAAGTGGTTTCACGCAAGGGCGGAGGCGCAAAGGAAAATCATTTAAAGACACAATGAAAAAATGCAACAGCAAGACATAATCTTTGCGCCCTTGCGCCTTTGCGTGCAAACATACAAGAAGCTAAGCATGCGCCTTTGCGTGAAAAAACTTACAGCTGCGCAAAGATTTTACGTACAAGGGAGTGACACAACGATGTCGAAAAGAGATAAACTGCCTGTACCAAAAAACATTCTTTATCCTGCTTTTTGTTCGGTGTCAAAGCGATCAACGGTATGGATGCCTTTGAGCATTTTAAGGCGCTCAACGAGCTCTTCAAGCTCTTCTTTGTCGTGTACAAATACCTTGATAGTGCCTTCAAACAATCCTTCGTGCGACTCTATCATAAGCGCTGATATATTTACCTTCAAGTCGCCGGAAATAACATTGGTAATTTTGTTTACAACACCTACGTCATCCATTCCGATGATCTTAAGACCTGTAAGAAAACTGATGCCTTTATTTTTCGCCCATTTTGTTTTCACTACACGATGACCATAATTGGAAAGTAAGCTGGGCGCATTGGGGCAATTGGTACGATGAATGATCAAACCTTTGCCGGTGCTTACAAAGCCAAACACATCATCGCCGGGAATGGGATTGCAGCACTTTGCCAGCGCGTACATAATCTTATCGCTGCTTTCGCCAAATATGACCAACTCAGAATCTTTCTTTGAATAATGCGGCAGTGCGTCAACCTGAATTTCCTGTGGCGGCTTTGGCGGCTTTGGCGCTTCGAGCCTATCGCCAAGAATATTAAACTCTTTCAGTTCTTTAAGATCAAGCGCTTTGATGGCTACCTGGTAATAAAAATCGAGCTGTGAATGAAATTTGTAAAACGAAACGAGTATATCGATATTAGGTTGATTGAATGCCGCGCCAATACCTTCGAGCTTTCTTTGCAATATGTATTTTCCCTCTTCGGCAATGGTTCTTTTTACTTCTTTTAAAGCATCTTTTATTTTGCTTTTAGCCTTAGCGGTAACTACAAACGTCAGCCAGTCTTCGGTAGGCTTTTGTTTGCTGCTGGTTATAATTTCAACCTGGTCGCCACTGCGCAGTTTATGACTGATAGGCACCAGCTTATGATTGATTTTAGCCCCGATACATTTTGAGCCAATAGCGCTGTGAATGCTGAAAGCAAAATCCAGTGCAGTACTGCCAACGGGAAGCATTTTTACATCGCCCTTTGGTGTGTACACGTAAATCTCTTCAGCGAGAAAGCTCATCTTAAAATCCTGTAGAAAGTCAACACCGTCCGCCTCCTGGTTTGCCAGCACTTCCCTTATCTGCCCAAACCATTTGTCAAAACGGTCTTCATCGGTAGAGCCTTCTTTGTATTTATAATGGGCAGCCAAACCTTTTTCAGCGATTTCATTCATGCGCTTAGTCCTTATCTGCACTTCTACCCATTTACCCTGCGGACCCATCACAGTGGTATGCAACGCTTCGTAACCATTGCTTTTGGGGCTGCTGAGCCAGTCTCTCAAACGTTCGGGCGAAGGTGAATATTCATCAGTGATGATAGAATACACTTTCCAGCAATCTTCTTTTTCACGGGCTTGCGGAGAGTCTAAAATAATGCGGATGGCAAACAGGTCATACACTTCTTCAAAAGCAACTCCTTTTTTCTTTATCTTATCCCAGATAGAATGAATACTTTTTGGCCGGCCATAAATCTCAAAATTAAAATCACCTTTAGACAGCTTTTCTTTTACAGGACGTATAAACTCATTGATATACCGGGTACGTTCTCTTTTTGTTTCTGACAGTTTCTTTGCAATATCCTTGTATGTCTCGGGCTCCATGTATTTCATAGATAGATCTTCGAGCTCGGTTTTAATACTGTACAAACCCATGCGGTGCGCAAGGGGTGCATATACCCAAACTGTCTCGCTTGAGATCTTCAACTGTTTTTCACGCTTCATGCTGTCAAGCGTTCGCATATTGTGAAGACGGTCGGCAAGCTTTATCAAAATAACCCTGGGGTCATCGGTAAGTGTAAGTAAGATTTTTTTGAAATTTTCGGCCTGCTGGCTTGTATTGTTATCTATGACATTAGAAATCTTGGTCAATCCGTCAACAATTCTTGCTATTTCAGGTCCAAACTCTCTTTCCACGTCATCGAGAGTGAGGTCTGTATCTTCGACAGTGTCGTGAAGCAGCGCACAAATAGTACTGCGAACCCCAAGGCCAATTTCTTCGACACAAATCATGGCAACCGCAATCGGGTGAATGATATAAGGCTCACCGCTTTTACGGCGCATGGTTTTATGAGACTCGGCAGCTATTTCAAATGCATGCCTTACCAGCTCCTTATCGCCTTTTTTCAGTTTTTCGCGCAATGCACGCAGCAACGACCGGTAGTGCCGGAGTATTTCTTTTTTTTCCTGCGCCTCGTCCAGGTTGTACTTTGGTAACACTGGCAACACTTCTATTTCCTGATCTTCCATATTTACGAATTTACGGAAAATAGAAGGGAAAGGGCGTGTTGTAACTATGTTTTTGAAATTGGAAGATAGATTTTGCGGGATTTTAGGGATTTGGAAGAAAATAGTAAGCTTATGTAAGAGAATATTGGATGATCACAATTAGAAGAAGCACACTTGAACTGAAATGCCTGAGAGCTATAATTCCCGCTGCATAAAAATGTGCAGTGATTTTTTTTGGAGCCGGGCTGCATTACTACTATTTTACATCGTTGCGTCGCACACTT
>CAXUMK010000320.1:0-6381 GCA_964251885.1 uncultured Segetibacter sp.
ATCTTCTATTTACCCGTTTCGTTCAGTACTTACAATTTATTTATCTCTCTTCTCTATTTACGGCTTGTGCTTGAATGCTTCAAACTTGTATCTTGCAGCATCTCAAATCAGTAATATGAAGCACCTGCCATTAAACCCGCAGCTATTTATAAAAAACCGCGAAAGGTTTGTAAAAGAGATGAAACCCAACAGCATTGCTATCTTCAACAGCAATGATGAAATGCCTTCAAACGGGGATGCTTTATATACATTCGTTCAAAACAGCGACTTGTACTGGCTCACCGGCATTGAGCAGGAAGATACCATGCTCATCCTTTTTCCCGCAAATCCGGATGAAAAATACAGGCAAGTGCTGGTGCTTGTGCGACCCAATGAAATGAAAGAAAAGTGGGATGGAAAAAGATTGAGATCGAATGAAGCGACGACGATTTCAGGAATCGAAAAAATAGTATGGTTAGATAGCCTCGATGTTTTGCTGCAGCCGTGGATACATTTGGCAGATACCATTTATTTAAATACAAATGAAAACGACCGGAAGGGTTCTCTAATCGAGACAAGAGATTACCGGTACGCAAAACAAATGATGGAGAGATACCCGCTGCATCGTTATGAACGTTCGGCAAAGATATTAAAACGACTGCGCGGTATTAAAACAGCCGAAGAGATTGAAGTAATGAAACAGGCGATTTCTGTTACAAAAGATGCCTTTGGAAGGTTGCTTAATTTTATTCGCCCCGGTGTTATGGAGTATGAGATTGAATCTGAGATTGTACATGAATTTCTAAAAAAAAGGTGCGGAGTCGCTTACAACAGCATAATTGCCAGTGGCGACAGGGCAAGAACGTTGCATTATGTATCGAACAATGAAGAATGCAAAGACGGTGAGTTGATACTAATGGATTTTGGCGCAAACTATGGTCATTACTGTGCAGACCTTACCCGTACAGTACCTGTCAATGGTAAATTCACTTCAAGGCAGAAAGAGGTGTACAATGTCTGTTTACATTTACACAACTTTTGTAAAGGAATTTTAAAGCCTGGAATTTCAATAGTTGATTATACTGAAAAAGTGGGCGATGAGGCAACACAGCAGTTTTTAAAAATTGGCCTTTTAAAAGAAGAAGATGTAAAAAATGAGGATATTGAAAACCGGGCTTACCGAAAATATTTGTATCATGGCATATCGCATCATCTTGGTGCAGATGTGCATGATCTTGGTACGAGGGTAGAACCGATACAAGCGGGAATGGTATTTACCATTGAGCCAGGCATTTACATTGAAGAAGAAAAAATGGGAATACGAATTGAAAACAATTTTTGGATAACCGAAAATGGCAATATAGATTTAATGAAAGATATTCCGATAACGGTGGAGGAAATTGAACACCTCATGGAGATGGGACGACGGACAACAGACAATTGACGACAGCGGCAATGCGCTGTCAAAGATCTGGGTTAGAGGTTATCAACTGTTTGTATTTAGCAAGAAGGCGCACTTACATTAATGAAGAGAAATTTGAAACAATTTATAATACATTAGAGAAGGAAGTAGTGAAAATTCAAGCCTTTAAAAATTCGATCAAAAACAAAAAATAATCAGTGTTCCATTGTCAGTTGTCTATGGTCCGTTGTCGTTTTTATGAAACAAATACCAAACATATTTACGCTGCTTAATCTTTTCTTTGGCTGTCTTGCAATTGTTTTTGTTTTACAGAACGGGATGAAACCGGTAGCTGACCAAAACGGCGAATTGATGCTGATGATGCCTGAAAAAATATACTGGGCTTCGGCTTTTATTGGTATAGCTGCTGTTATTGATTTTTTAGACGGCCTGGTCGCCAGAATGATGAATATTAGTTCAGACATGGGTAAAGAGTTAGACAGCCTTGCCGATGTTGTGAGCTTTGGTGTAGCTCCGGGAATGATCATTTACCAGTTTCTTCGTCTCTCATTTGCACAACAAGAGGACGGTTTAGATATTTCCATATTGTGGCTGCTTCCTGCTTTTGTTGTTCCCTGTGCAGGCGCTTTTCGATTAGGCCGTTTCAATTTAGATATTGAACAGTCTTATGGTTTCAAAGGAGTACCCATTCCCGCCGCCTGAATTTTAATCGCTTCTTTCCCTTTGATATATTGGTATTCCAACAACAGGTATGCGGTGAGCGTTTTGTTGAGTCCCTGGTTTTGGTATGCTCTAATCGTGGTCATTTCTTACCTGATGATTTGCACTGTTCCAATGATAGCCCTTAAATTTAAAGGATTAAGTTTCAAAAACGATCTGCCAAAGATCATTATTGTTGCTATTGCTATAGTTAGTGGAATACTTCTACATTGGCTTGCCGTTCCTGTTGTATTTGTGGCTTATGTTACTGTATCACTTGCCATGCCTGATTATGCAAGAGGTATTAAAAGGGCAGGATAAATAGTCGATAGTCAATAGTCAATAGTCAATAGTCAATAGTTGATAGTCAATAAGTCAATAGTCAATAAGTTACGCAGGTACAGATTTTGAATTCTTTCTACAATGAAATTACCACAGCCATTTATTGAAGGAACAGATGATATCAACGCAATTGTTGAAACGCCTAAAGGCAGCCGCAACAAATACGCCTATGATGAAAGTACAGATTTGATAAAGCTGAAGAAGGCTTTACCTGCCGGGATGGTCTTTCCTTTTGATTTTGGATTTATTCCATTTACCATTGCAGAAGATGATGACCCAATGGACATTCTTGTTCTTACCGATGCGCCAACCTTTCCCGGGTGTCTTGTGGAAAGCAAGGTGCTTGGTATCATCAAAGTGGAGCAGGACCATGATGGAGAGAAAGTGCGCAACGACAGGGTAATAGCTGTTCAGCTCGATTCGCGGTTGTATTCTTCAGCAAACAATATTGATGAGCTTCCCGAAGGACTTGTAAAAGAGATAGTAAATTTCTTTGCTTCGTACAAGCAGGTAAGTGGAGATGCATTTAGTTCACTTGGAAATGACGGACCTGAAGTGGCAGTCAGGCTAATTAGGGAAAGTATAAAAAAAGCATCTGAAAATAAATGATTATAGTTGTCAAACTATAAATAGTGCCTGCCGGAATTGTTGAATAAAGAATAAAAAGTACAAGTGTGCGACGCAACGGGTGTCTCATAGTATTAATTCAGCCCGGTTCAAAAAAAATCTTCTCACTTTTTTATCCTTGCGAGGTATAATAATGTGCTTCAAGAATAGCAGCCTGAAAAAAATAAACGGTTATTCTCCGTCACTTTTTGTGAATGCATTGTCAATCTTATAATTACTTCCTTTTAATAGTTCTTTTTAAGGTGTTTTTATTTACCTTCGCAGCCGCTTTGTAAAAACTGTAAAGTTTTCAAAGCCGACATTACCCACAAGGCTCCATAAGTGTCTCGTCTGTTCGGGAACGCCAGCAGGGTGTAATCGTAATAGATTATTAATAATGCCAAAAGTAAAAACAAACTCAAGCGCAAAAAAAAGGTTTAAGGTAACCGGTTCAGGAGAGATTACTTTCCAAAAGGCTTTCAAGCGTCACATTCTTACAAAAAAATCTAAGAAACGCAAACGCTCCCTTCGTAAAAAAGGTATGGTGTCGCCAGCAAACACACACTTTGTAAAACGATTACTAGGTTTGAAGTAAAAAGACAGCCCCCTAAATCCCCCGAAGGGGGACTTCAAGAAAGAAATCAACATTCCAAATCATTCAACTGACATCTGTCGACTAACATTGGTCATTCAACAAACAGGTATCGGTCTTAAAATTATCAAATATGCCACGTTCTAAAAATGCGGTAGCATCGAGAGCCAGAAGAAAGAAAATACTCGACCAGGCTAAAGGCTACTATGGTAAACGCAAAAATGTATATACTGTAGCAAAAAATATTGTTGAAAAAGGTATGACTTACAGCTACGTAGGTCGTAAGCTAAAAAAGCGTGAATACCGTACTTTGTGGATAGCACGTATCAATGCTGCCGTAAGAGAGGAAGGTTTAACGTACAGCCAGTTTATTAATGCACTGTCTGTAAAAGGCATTGACATAAACCGTAAAGTTTTGGCTGATATAGCAATGAATGAACCTGCTTCTTTTAAAGCGCTGGTAGCATCAGTAAAATAATTTAACTCATAAAAATGATTGTAACACCGGGCTGCTCTTAGCGGCCCGGTTTTTTTATTTTTATTATTTATCAAAGAAGTAATTTTGTAGATAGTTTAATTTTTTTAAATCAAAAAAGAACAACTGCACCATATCAATGAATAATACTTACACCGACCTGGTGAAGCAAACCTTCCACTTTCCGCAGGAAGGATTTCATTTAGAAAACAATTACCTGCAATATAACAACGTTGACATTAAGGCTCTGATAGAAAAATACGGTACGCCATTAAAGCTTTCCTATTTGCCTAAAATCGGGATGCAGATAAACAAAGCAAAGCAGATGTTTGCAAATGCTTTTAAAAAGCACAAGTACGAAGGAGCTTATAATTATTGTTATTGTACAAAGAGTTCGCACTTTTCTTTTGTAGTTGAGGAGACGTTAAAGCATAACATTCACATAGAGACTTCTTATGCTTACGATATAGAAATCGTAAAAAAGCTGTATCAGAGAAAAAAGATAACAAAAGAAACTTTTATTATCTGCAACGGCTATAAACAAAAGAATTACACAAAGCGCATTGCCAATTTATTAAATACCGGTTTCAAAAACGTGTTCCCGGTTTTGGATAATGTTGAAGAACTGGATGCGTACCGAAAATCGGTAAAAGTTCCTTTTAAATTAGGCATTCGTGTAGCTGCTGAAGAGGAGCCTTCGTTTCCTTTTTATACATCCCGCCTTGGCATCCGGCCAAAAGATATTCTTGAATTTTATGTTGATCACATCGAAGGTTATGAAGACAAGTTTACTTTAAAAATGCTTCATATCTTTCTAAATAAAGGCATTAAAGACGACATCTATTACTGGAGCGAACTGAACAAAGTGATAAACCTGTATTGCCAGTTAAAAAAGATTTGTCCCGAACTTGACAGCATTAATATTGGTGGCGGTTTCCCCATAAAACACTCGCTTGGCTTCGACTATGATTACCAGTTTATGATCAATGAGATCGTTGGCAATATTAAGAAGGCCTGCAAGAATGCAAAGGTGCCGATGCCCAATATTTTCACAGAATTTGGAAGCTATACGGTGGGTGAAAGCATGGCTCATATTTATAGTGTGCTGGGGCAAAAAGTGCAGAATGACCGTGAGAACTGGTACATGATCGACTCTTCATTTATTACCACGTTGCCCGATACCTGGGGAATAGGAGAGAAGTTTTTGATGTTGCCTATAAATAAATGGGATGAAGAATATCACCGGGTCGTGCTGGGGGGAATAACCTGTGACAGTCACGATTATTATGATAGCGAAGAACACATTAATGAAGTCTTTCTGCCCAAACTCGCAGGCGAGGAGCCTTTGTATGTTGGCTTTTTTCATACAGGAGCTTATCAGGATCAAATTAGCGGTTATGGCGGTATAAAGCACTGTCTCATCCCAAGTCCAAAACATATTATTGTGGGGTACGACAAAGACGGCAACCTGAAAGACTGGGTCTACGCAAAAGAGCAAACAGCCCAAAGTATGCTGAAAATCTTGGGTTATCTGTAGCTGTAGGAGTTCATTAAATTTTTTTGTTACCGTCTTTATAACCTTTAGTCAGCATCGTTGTGTCACTCACTTCAACTGAATCAAGAAATCAGCGTGCTCATTTTGTTACGGCTTTAAAAGCCCCTTTAGGGGTTTGGGGTTAAGTACCCATTCGATAAATTCAAAATTGTTTATATGAAGAAAGTTATCGTCGTCTTAGCTTTTACTTTTTCGTGCTTGACAACCTATTGCCAAATTCAAGCAGATTCTATAAAAAAGGTAATCAATAGCCTGTTTACTGCAATGAAGACAGGCGACAGCAGTATGCTAATACAATCTTTTGCTGATAGCGCTGTTTTGCAAACCATTGCTGCAAACAAACAAGGAAAGGTTTCTGTAAGAAATGAAGATGTAAGGGAGTTTGCTAAGCAGATTGCATCTTTACCAAAAGGCGATGCAGATGAACGGATCACTTTTGATATTATAAAAGTAGATGCAGACCTGGCAATCGTCTGGGCGCCGTATCAATTCTATTACAAAGGAAAGTTTAGCCACTGCGGAGTAGATTCATTTCAACTGGTGAGAATAAATGGTCAATGGAAAATTCAATACCTGATTGATACAAGAAGGAAAGATAACTGTACGTAATTTAAGCAGGTGTTTTTTTAAAAGTTGAATAAAGATTTACAAGTATAAGTGCTACCGTGTGGACACATCTTTATTTGGTTATTTTAGTAATAATTTGTAGC
>CAXUMK010000321.1:0-6306 GCA_964251885.1 uncultured Segetibacter sp.
AACATTTACGAAACAATTCGTGAATTTTTCGCACAGTCTGTCGTTGTGAAATAGTAGCAATACTGCCCGGCTCATAAAAAATCAATTTCAATTTGTTACACGGCTTTGAGTATAATTCGGTCTTTATAAGGAATAGTATTTGCAGAAATTTATAAAACATTGTAAATCTTGTGAAAGCTTCATTTGTTGTTACTGCAATCATGGCTTGTATTGTGTCTTTTCCTTTGTTTGTTTGTGCCCAGGAAAAAAGACACATGGGATTTGTAAGAAGAACAGATACTGTTAGTATTGAAAAAATAGACTCTATTCCGGAAAAAAACACAGTTGTTCAAAAAGATGTAGGGGATGAATTGTCTTCTCTGTTCAAAAAAAAGAAATCGTCTTCGGGTAAAACAGATTCTATCACATCAAAGCCTGTCTTTTCTGCTGTGCCCGCAATCGGTTATACGTTGGCGTCAAAATTAGTCGCAACCTTGTCGGGCAACCTTGTTTTTAAATCAAATAAAAAATCAAACATTTCTACCATTACTGCCAGCGCAGCCTATACGCAAAGAAAACAATTTACCCTTCCCGTAGAATCAAACATCTGGACAAAAGGCAACAAGTTTAATATTGTGGGTGATTACCGTTTTTACAAATATCCTCAAAGTACTTTTGGGCTGGGATCAAACTCAAATATCAACAACGAACTTGAAATGGACTATTCTTATTTCAGGTTTTATCAATTGCTCTTAAAGCATATTAAAGGAAATTTTTTCGCAGGCGCCGGTTACATTATGGATTATCACTGGAATATTTCGGAAAAAAAGAATAAAAATGTTCTTAGCGACGACTACAGGCATTACGACACTGCGTCACATACAAGGTCATCAGGCTTTACCGTGAATGCTTTATACGACCACCGCAACAATCCTATTAACCCTTCAAGAGGTTTTTACTCCAGTGTGCAATACCGCGATAACCTGACTGCTTTTGGCAGCACTTCAAACTGGCAGTCACTTATTATAGATGTGAGAAAGTATTACCGGTTTCCGCGCAGTTCGCAAAATGTGATCGCTTTTTGGTCTTATGACTGGCTGATCATAAAAGGAAAACTACCCTATCTCGACCTGCCCAGCAATAGTTGGGACAGCTATTCGAGTACAGGCCGGGGTTATATACAGGGAAGATTCAGAGGAGCACAAATGGTTTATGCCGAAACAGAATACCGCTTTAAAGTAAGCTCAAACGGATTATTTGGAGGCGTTGTTTTTCTTAATGCAGAGTCTTTTTCTGCACAGCCCGGAACCGCCTTGCAAAGGGTGCAGCCTGGTTATGGACCCGGACTTAGAATAAAGCTGAATAAAGTTTCTAAAACAAACATTTCTATCGATTACGGGTTTGGTAATCAGGGCTCTAAAGGTCTTTTTATAAATATTGGGGAAATGTTTTAGCAATTTGAATATATATTAGCCTTTTAAAAAAACGACGGTAAACCTGTTTACTTCGTTTTGCATATTCTTGACAAAAGAACCAGGCTGTTGTTATTGAAATGAAAATTGCAAAGTGTATTATAGCCATATAAAAATATTGTTTGCTGTAAGCAGTTTGCTCTGCTTACTTATCGTTTCATCCCCATCAGTTTTTTCACAGAAAAAAGTGAAGGTTTCTCTTACAGAAGTATATGATACAAATGCTGTAAAGAAAGATACTGCTGCAAAAAATGTGGTTGCACAGGAAGATATTCCCGATGTCTTCAGAAGGCTTTTTAGAAAAAAATCATCTGCCGATACTACTCCCGAAATTGCAAAGATTGTTTACACTGTCGTTCCGGCAATAGGGTACACGCTGCAAACAAAACTGACAGCATCTGTTCCGGGCAATGCGGCATTCAGGCTAAGCCCCGATGCGAGATTATCTACCATTACGGCGAGCGTTGCTTACAGCCAGAACAAGCAGTTTTTTATTCCGGTTCAATCTAATATTTCTACCAAAGGCAACAGGTACAGGTTTGTTGGCGACCTTCGTTTTTATAAATATCCCCAGAGTACTTTTGGCCTTGGGTCAAATTCGTCTGTTGCCTGCGAAAACCCGATGGATTATACTTATTTCAGATTTTATGAAACTGTTCTTAGAAAAATAATAGCAAACCTGTATGCTGGTGCCGGGTACAACTTAGATTATCACTGGAATATCTCTGATAAGGGAAATAAAAACGGCACCACAAGCGATTATGAAAAGTATGGGACTGCAAAACATACCGTTTCTTCAGGAGTTACTTTAAATGCTTTGTACGACAGCAGGGATAACATCATAAATCCTTTAAAGGGTTTTTATGCAGGCATGCAATGGAGAAATAACCTGACGGCTTTAGGCAGCAACAGCAACTGGAATTCTCTGATAATTGATGTAAGAAAATATTTTACCTTTCCGGGAAAGTCGCAAAATGTGCTCGCATTCTGGTATTACAACTATTTGGTTTTACAGGGAAAACCGCCCTATCTCGACTTACCGGCAACTGCCTGGGATAATTATAACAATACCGGAAGAGGTTATATACAGGGAAGATTTAGGGGCGATAAAATGGTTTATTTTGAAACAGAATACCGGTTTAGAATAACGCAGAACGGATTGCTTGGCGGCGTATTATTTGTAAACAACGAGTCTTTTTCAACTGTACCGGGAAGCAGCTTACAGTCTATACAAACCGGGTACGGAACAGGACTGCGTATTAAACTTCAAAAAGAATCGAGAACAAATCTTTCTGTAGATTACGGCTTTGGTTCCCAACATTCAAACGGTCTTTTTATAACAGTAGGTGAAGTGTTTTGATATGGGAATAAGGTTTAAGGGTTAGGGTAAAAGGTTTGAGGTTCCTACCCTCGATTGCCTTACGCCTTCAACCTTCTACCTCTCCATTGCCTTACACCCTACGCCTTCAACCTTCTACCTTGACTGCCTTCTGCCTCAAATGCCTTACTTACTCCTTACTCCCTACTCCTCCCCTACCCGCTCCTCCCCTCAAGCATAGGAACAAAAGAAAAATTATCAAATCTTTCTTCTGCATAGCTTCCGTCTGCCTGTTTGGTTAATCGCAGCATTTGCTGAAAAGGCCCTAGATCTACGGGGATCACCATCATTCCCCCGGTCTTCATCTGGGCAACCAATTTAGGCGGAACATAAGGTGCAGCAGCAGTTATAATCATTTTATCAAACGGCGCATAAGTTGGTAATCCCTGGAAACCGTCGCCGTAGAAAAATTTTATATTGGGATATGTGCTTTTAAAGATGAAGTCTTTGTTTTTCTCGTACAGCTTTTTTTGTCTCTCAACTGTAAAAACTTTGGCTCCCATTTCTGCAAGAACACATGCCTGGTAAACGCTGCCTGTTCCAATCTCAAGCAGTTTATCATTGGGTTTTATTTCGAGCAACTGGGTTTGGTATGCAACAGTATAAGGCTGAGAAATGGTTTGACCTTCGGCTATAGGAAAAGCACGGTCTTCATAAGCGATTTTATCAAACGCTGAATCAAGAAAGAAATGCCTCGGTATGTTGTTAATGGCAGCTAAAACATTTTCATCTGTTATGCCTTTATCTCTCAGCACTTTTACCAGTTGCCTGCGTAATCCTTTATGCTGATATGTGTCTGAATAATTCATTATGCCGGGCAAAAATACTCAATGCTTTCGACAGGGCATAACGCTCTTTAACCGGATATTTTTCTCTTTTAGCCTGAAAGTATTTTTTATAAAAGGTATTGATTTCAAATTTTGAAAATTACCAGTAATATTGCAGCAGAGGCATCCTTTTGAATTAACTTTTATATAACTATCCGTATGGAAACAAATCATTTTAAGCGGGTTTCTTTTGCCGGGTTATTAGTTGCATTGGGTATTATTTATGGCGATATTGGCACGTCTCCTCTTTATACATTTCAAACTATTCTTACAGAAGGAGGTCCGATAAATGAAGGATTGGTTTTTGGCGCCATCTCCTGTGTATTCTGGACGTTAACGTTACAAACTTCATTCAAATATGTAATCATTACCCTGCAGGCCGATAATCACGGCGAAGGCGGGGTTTTTTCTTTGTATGCATTGGTAAAACGTTTCGGTAAGAACCTGGTATATCCTGCTATCATCGGTGCCGGAACTTTACTCGCCGACGGCATTATCACTCCCCCTATAACAGTTACCTCTGCCATCGAAGGTTTAAATATGGTAAAAGGTCTGGAGAACCACATAGTACCAGGTAACAGCCTTGTAATGGAAATTGTCCTCGTTATTTTGTTGCTTTTGTTTACTTTCCAAAGGTTTGGGTCAAAAGTGGTGGGTGGCGCATTTGGTCCAATCATGTTTTTATGGTTTTCTATGCTGGCAGTATTGGGGCTAAGCCAAATCGTTTCATTTCCTCATATTTTCTATGCTTTGAATCCTGTTTACGGTATCAGGCTTTTAATAGAACATCCCCGGGGATTTTGGCTGCTTGGCGCTGTCTTTCTTTGCACTACCGGCGCCGAGGCGTTGTATTCAGATCTGGGTCATTGCGGCAAGAAAAATATCCAGGTAAGCTGGATTTTTGTAAAAGCTACATTGGTTTTAAATTATCTCGGACAGGGAGCATGGGTGCTGATGCAGCACAAACAAAACCTGGATGGAATTAATCCTTTCTTCGCAATCGTTCCCGTCTGGTTTCTGCTTCCAAGCGTTATCATTGCAACACTTGCTTCTATCATTGCCAGCCAGGCGCTTATAAGCGGTTCTTTTACTTTGATCAGCGAGGCTATCAGCTTAAACTTCTGGCCTAAAGTAAGGGTCAAATTCCCTTCTAACGTTCGGGGGCAAATTTACATTCCAAGCATTAACTGGATATTGTTTACCGGCTGCGTGCTGGTGGTAGTCTATTTCAGAACATCAGAGGCCATGACAGCAGCTTATGGGTTTTCGATAACCATTGCTATGCTCATGACCACTGTGCTCATGTATTACTATCTGCGTTATGTAAAGAAGATACCTTTTTGGATCGTAGGCGCAATCGTAACCGTTTTTGTATGTGTAGAAGGAAGCTTTTTTGTAGCCAACGCCGTGAAAATTGTGAAGCGATTATTCTTCCTTGTATTTGAAATAGGCCTTATCACTACGATGTATGTGTGGTTCAACGCAAGAAAGATCATCAACAGGTTCCTGGTATTTGTAAAACTTGATGATTATACCCAGCAGTTCGAAACATTGATAAATGATGAGTCTATTCCAAAATATACTTCACATCTTATCTTTCTAACCAAGGCAAATAATCCAAACCAGGTAGAAAAGAGAATTATCAATTCCATTTTTAGTCATAACCCTAAAAGAGCCGACCTGTACTGGTTTATTCATATTGATATTAGTGATGATCCTTTTAAAATGGAGTATGAAGTAGAAGAGCTGATAGAAGATAAAGTAATAAGAGTAGATTTCAGGCTGGGCTTCAGGGTGCAGCCACGAATAGGATTGATGCTGAGAAAAGTGGTAGACGAAATGCTGAATAATAAAGAATTCAATATTGTAAGCCGTTATCCGTCGTTAAATATAGATGATATTCAAAACTTCAAATTTGTCATTTTAGAGCGTTTCCTTTCTTATGATAATGAATTTTCTGCAAGAGATGGTTTTATACTTAATACCTACTTTAGTATAAACAAAGCAGCCTTATCAGACACTGAGTCGTATGGATTAGACAGCAACCAAACCATTATAGAAAAAACTCCTCTCGTAGTCACTCCTATTTCTGATATAAAACTGGTAAGAAAAATTCGCAGCAAGCAGGTTGAGTAACAGGCAACGGATTAAAATCCGTTGTTACAAAATAAACCGAGCCTCTGGTTCTTACTTATGCTTAAGCTGTATAAATGTGCAATACATTTTATGAGCCGGGCAGTATTGCTACTATTTTTCTTCGTTGCGTCGCACACTTATACGGTTTGTTCGCTGTTCGGCAAGACCTCATCCTCCGTCTCCTTCTCCTCGCGGAGAAGGAGCGGTACAGCATTGCATAACCTAACATTTTATCTACCAAATCGTCGTTAATTTTCTACCCGTCATTGCAAGTAATTAATTTTTGGCTCCCAACAAGTTCTTTAAAGATGACATGATGTGTATTGGCAGGCTCTGCTTGTCCCGCAACAAAAGCGGGAAAGCAATCTTGTTTCGTCATTGCAAGGCACGAAGCAATCCCATAATAAAAATAAAGAAGAATACGTATGAACCAAACCACATTGCTACTATGAAACACCTGTTGCGTCGTAAGCCTACGGCTAAGTACATATTTTACAGATGACTTTCCTTTCTG
>CAXUMK010000322.1:0-3067 GCA_964251885.1 uncultured Segetibacter sp.
AGTTGTTCGCTGCCTTTTATGTTTAGCTGAAAGGTAAACGGGATATCCTTTTTAAAACCATCAGCAGTAAGCGGAATGGCTGCAGACAAACCATTTGAGTCTATTTCATTTGAAGGCAGACCGGCATTGAGGTCATAAGAAGCGCCATTGAAGTTAACAGCAATTTTTCCTTCAATTCCTTTGAAATCATTGAGGCCAACACATATTCGGGCTTCATTCAGTAGCAGGTTTTCAGGCACAACGTCTTGTGGCAACTTTATAGAAAAATTTCCATTTGCAGTCATATTGCTCTTGTATAAAAGCACATTGTAGATAGAACGATGGCTTTGCTGTGCGGCTATGTTTCCGGTAACGTTTAAGTTTTCGGGCAGCAGCACCACTGATTTTCTTGCAAACACTTTTTTGTTTGCATCATTTGTAACAACCTCGTTGTATGGAACCACAATATAAGGCCCGGTAATGGTTTGGGCTTTAGCCCATTTGTTGCTGACCTCGGCGACTACTTCCTTTTGCCGCTGTTCTCTTTCCTGCACAAGATTCATAATGAATACTGTTGGAATAAGCATGATGAGTATCAGCGCACCCGTTATTAATCCTTTAATTAAAACTTTGTTTGATGATTTAGCCTCATACTGGCCTGTTACTGTCTGTTGTGAATTGTGTTCCATTTGTGTTGAATTTTGATTTTTTAAAAAATTATAAAAAGGTTGTTCTTCTATCGAAAGCACTTTGAATTTCAAAGTGTAGGTACAAAAAAAATTAATTCATCGATTTTATCATTTCCTCGAGCGCTTCGAGGTGAGCTTTGAAGGCTTTCTGGCCTGCAGTTGTAACGGAATAAGTTGTGTTGGTTTTACGACCGATAAAACCTTTCTGCACCTTTACATAAACGTTGTCTTCGAGGGTTTTCAAGTGGCTGGCGAGGTTGCCGTCGGTTACCTGTATCAGTTCTTTCAATTCATTAAAGTTTACTTCGTCATTTACCATTAGTGCGCTCATAATGCCCAGCCGTATCCGGCTGTCAAATATTTTATTCAGATTTTTTATCGGGTTATTCATGCTCTCACTGCCTTGCGGCTTTTACTGTAAATTTTACTGCTGCACAACTTCTTTTCGTTCATACTTGTTCAGCATCACTGCTCCATACACGATGTGCAAAACGCCAAATCCAACTGCCCAAAAGTACAGTCCCCAGCCAATGAACCAGCAGCTTACGATACCCAACATAATCTCGCAATAACCCAAATATCTGATTTCGCCAAGCGTGTATTTGCTACCGTTTAGCAGGGCAAGCCCATAAAACAACAGGCATCCAGGAGCAATGACGCCGTACGAGCCAAGGTGTATTAATTTTAATAAAAAGAACCCGCCTGCAATCATGGGGATGCAAACATTTAGCATTAGCCTTCGTGCACTCGTTCCCCAAATGGGTGTGTTGCTTTTACGACTTCTGAGATAAGTGAATATAAAGGCAGAAATGAAGGCGGCGACGAAAGTAAGGGCAGCAATAACAAACAACCTGTCACCTATAATGTCATGCACAGTTATGTTACCTTCATTAGAATAAGGACGCCTAAACTTACCCATGTCTTCGTCCGCGGTATACCTGCTGCGGCTGATGACATTGTTGGCAAAAAACGCTCCCACTAACGCACAAGTACCTGCGGCAATGCCGCTCCACCCGCTAAGACCAATGAAACGGCTGCTTCGCTCCATCATCTGTTTTATATCCTTAATGGCAGAAAGCTGTTCAGTAGTATCAGACATAAAAAGTACTTTGTAATTCAAAGTAATGAAGACATTTTGAATCCGCCAAACATTTTTTTGAATCTTCAAGAAAGAAAACTCTTAGGGGTAAAATTATAAGATTGAATAAAGCTACTTTACCAACGAATGCATTTCATAGTCGCATTCTATTCAGACGTTGTATGGAACACTGGGCTGCTTTCTCCATTGTAAGCTCTACTTCAAAGCAAATTCTTCATTTCTATGTCCTTTATATAAAGTTTAGGAGAAGTCTTTTTTAAAAATTATTGTTTTGCAACAGTGACCTCTGGTGGTGTAGTGCTTCTTTGTCCACGAGTTGTTAGCTCTTTTCTTTTTGAAGGCATCTTCCCTGTTTTTTTATAATTAGCAATTATTTCGCTAATTATCTCTCTGTCTTTGTCAGTTAACACAGAGGGTCCAACTATAAAATCCACGCCTTTAGGTTCTCTAATTAGTCCCATGATAGTAAAAGTTAAGTTTGAAAATATTTTTGAATTAGTTTTAATGCTGCGTGAGGAAAAATAACCATTTTATGTCCGCCTACATGAACTGCACCAAGAGACTTCTCATAATGTTCAATCAATTTTGTTTTTGATTGAAATGAAACAAATCCTTCATATCCTTTGTCCCACGATTGTTTGCAGGTAAAAGAAAAAAGGTTTCCGGGAACACCTTCATAAAGCTTGTTTTTACCTAAATTAAAAGGTGCGCTTTCTACTAAATGCAAGTAAAAATGGTCGTTGTAATCACTAATGCTTGCAAGTCCTTGTATAATATTAGGATTGTCTTTGATGGTTAGCTTATATAATTTCCGGTCGTTCATTTTAAATTCTTTCAACCAATTAAAGTTCCAGCCGTTTTTCTTTACAATTTGTTTAAGGTCTGTTTTGATAACTTCATTTATTTCAGTTTTAAAACTGTCACCAGAAATAGTGTTTATGATACTATTTGTAAGTCTATCAATTTTTGCATCAATTTGGTATTTTTCTGTTTTTGCCACGTACAAATTTAAGACAAAAGCCGCTGAATGGTCAGCTCTGCTTTTCGTTCTGTAGTACGTTGCGTGCTGATGTAACAATGAAATGCACCCTTTACCAACTTATGTTTTTCGTGCTTTCTTCTTAAGCTGCCATAAAAAGATACGGCACAAGAGAGTGACACAACCGGAGTTGCCATAAAATACGAATGTCGGTTACCAAAAAAACTACAAATACCAAAACAGGGCAAAACAGAAATAAAGGGTTTGTTTAAAAAATTTCAATTTTAATAATGATTAAATCTATATCTAGTAAAATATTTA
>CAXUMK010000322.1:3077-6300 GCA_964251885.1 uncultured Segetibacter sp.
CTTTGGGAAAGAAATTAAAAAAACTGTCAGGCCAACTTCATTACATTATTTGCTTTACCCTTCTTTTGTAACTCTTTACCGAACAACTACTTAAAAAGTATGCAATGGCACACTGATTGAAACAGATACGTTGCTTTGCCGTCTAACGCTTATATTCAATTCATACCTATGCTTAAGAGATTTACATTTTTTACTACTGCATTACTTTTTACAATAGCTGGCTTGTGTCAAACTGCAGGGGTTAAGGGCTATGTCCGCAATTTTCAAACAACTTCTACTATCCCGGCCGCCACAGTTGCTCTGCAAAGTCTTTCAGACACAACAAAGGTTCTTACAACTGAAAGCGACTCTGCCGGAAGATTTACGTTTAATGACCTTCAGGCCGGCTCTTACAGGCTCACAGTTTCTTCTGTAGGTTTTACTACTATCACCAAAACGGTAAGATATCGTACAGTTACCATTGATGTGGGCGCAATTGATTTAAAAACTTCGTCAGATGTGCTGGCAGGAGTAACAGTTACGGCAAACATACCAATGGCTATTCAAAAGGGAGATACACTTCAATATAATGCAAGCCAGTTTAAAGTAAATCCCGATGCAACAGCAGAAGACCTGGTTAAGAAAATGCCGGGTATTACATCGTCGAACGGAACAGTGACCGCACATGGAGAAACCGTGCAGAAAGTAACTATTGACGGAAGAGAACTTTTTGGCGATGATGCCACAGCAGCATTGAAAAACCTGCCTGCGGAAATAATAGATAAAATTCAGGTATTTGACAGGTTAAGCGACCAGGCTGCTTTTACCGGCTTCGACGACGGCAACAGCCAGAAAGGAATAAACATCATCACCAAAGCGAACATGCGGAACGGGCAGTTTGGAAGAATATATGCCGGGTATGGAACAGATGACCGATATGCAGCCGGTGGTAATACAACTATTCTGCAGGGAGACCGGAAAATATCACTGGTAGGTAATTTCAACAATATCAACCAGCAAAACTTTGCCTCGCAGGATTTATTAGGAGTAACCAATACCTCTACACAAAGAGGTGGCGGAGGCGGGGGACGCAGTGGCGGACAAAGAGGTGGCAGCGGCGGAGGCGGCAGTACAACGGGTGGGGGGGGTAATTTTGGAAACAGCTCCAACTTTTTGGTGGGACAGCAAACCGGCATTAATGCAACTAATTCTGCCGGTATAAACTACGCAGATAATTGGGGACCTAAACTGCTGGTTTCGGGCAGCTATTTCTTTAACAGTACAAATAACAGTACGAATGAATTAGACAACAGGCAGTACTTCTTAAAAGGAATACCCAATTATAACCAGAATACCATTGCAAACAGCCGCAATACAAATAACAGGGTTAATTTGAGGATTGAGTATAAACTCGACTCTTTTAATCAGATCATTATTGCTCCCAGCCTGAGTTTCCAGGATAATAATTCAATCCGCAATGTAACTACTTCATTCCTCGACCCTACACTTGCAACTCTGCAAAGCAGAACGAACAACACAAATAACAGTGCAAGAACCGGTAACAACATCAACAATAACATTTTATTCAGGCATGCGTTTCGTAAAAAGGGAAGAACGTTTTCAATTAACTTCAGCACTGCCACCAACAACAGAACAGGCGATGTGTATACCAATTTATTTGACACTACATTTACAAGTACAGGTTTTACAGACTCTACATCGCGGCGCTATACCACTCAACTATCCAGCGGCTACCAGTTAGCAGCTAATCTTGTTTATACAGAACCTTTGGGTAAAGCATCGCAATTGCAACTCAACTACAATCCTACCTATTCAAAAAGCAAAGCAGACCAGGAGGCTTATGAGTACGAAGAAGCCAGCAGTAAATATTCAGTTTTTGATCCGCGCTTATCCAGCAAATTCAACAATACATACACTACTCAAAATGCCGGCGTGGCATATCGCTATGGCACACGTGATAACCAGGTATCTTTTGGTTTTAGCTACCAGCGGTCTGACTTACACAGCGATCAGAATTTTCCACTTGCTTTAACGGTCGACAAGTCGTTTGATAATATTCTGCCCAATGCGATGGCCCGCTTTAAGCTTTCGAGCCGCAGTACTCTTCGTATTTTGTACAGAGCAAGCACCAGTCAACCTTCCGTAACCCAGTTGCAGGATGTGTACGACATTACCAACCTTCCATTTGTAACTGCCGGTAATCCCCAGCTTGCGCAGCAATATTCGCAGCAGGTAAGCACGCGTTATACCTATACCAATCCCACCAATGGGATACTGTTTGTAGGCAATGTGTTTTTACAAACAGCTAATCATTACATTACCAATGCCACTTACGTTCCTTTAAAAGACTCTTCACTAACAAACAATATTGTTTTACAGGCAGGGCAGCAGCTTACAAAGCCGGTGAACCTGAACGGTTATCTAAGCTTTCGTTCATTTTTAAATTTCGCTTTTCCTGTTAAGGTTATTAAATCCAACATCAACTTCAACGGTGGCGTTACATACACCAAGCTGCCCGGAATTATCAACAATGACAATGATCTTTCTAAAACGCTTACTTATACTGCAGGCGCTGTTATTGCCAGCAACATCAGCCAATATGTAGATTTCAACATTTCATATTCAGCAAATATCAACAATGTAAAAAATGACCTTGAGCCGACCCTTAACTCCAATTACTTCTCACAGACTGCAGGCATACAAATGATACTGCTTTCAAAATCGGGCTGGTTTTTTCAAAACGATTTTACAAACCAGTTGTACAGCGGCCTGACCGCCGGTTACAACCAGAACTATTTTTTATGGAACGTGAGCGCCGGCAAAAAGTTTTTGAAGAACCAGAAAGGCGAGCTGAAACTAAGCGTATTTGACCTGCTGAAACAAAACAGAAGTATTACCAGGAATGTTACAGAAACCTATATTGAAGATGTGCAGAACCAGGTGCTGCAGCAATACTTCATGCTCACATTTACCTATAACCTCCGCACTTTCGGAGCAGCCAATTTGAAAAACAACAGGACTGGAAACAGAAGTTTTGGACCAAGGTTTTAGCCTTTTATACTACGCATGGGATAAAAAGGTAAGTAGAATTTTTTTGAACCGGGCAGGGTTGCTACTATGTGTCAATCGTTGCGTCGCACTCTTGTACTTTTTATTCTTTACTCGGCGAGACCTCATCCTCCGTCTCCTTCTCCTCGTGGAGAAGGAGCGGTACAGCATTGCA
>CAXUMK010000323.1:0-6298 GCA_964251885.1 uncultured Segetibacter sp.
AGGAACGCGTTTTATTGATGGAGCAGATTGCTTCGTCGTTCCTTCTCGCAATGACGAGCTTAACCTTAAATCAACGACATTGACTTGGCAATGAGCACAAATTGATAACTCTTGAAAATATAAAAGAGCATCCGAAGAAGAAAGATTTTTTATCGTGCTTCCACAATACCGCTATAATAACAAAAGCAGGTAATATAATGATTACTTTTTTTTTAGAAGCTGTTAGAATGTAAGTAGACATTTTACATGGAGATTAAAAGATGCTATTGGTACATCGGATGAACGGATTGCGACGCAACGATGATGCTATGAAAATCTGTAGCCGGTATTCAAATATTTTTTTAATGAAGAGGAATAGGCACTTTTCAAAAAAACAACAACCTTACTCCAACAAAAAATAACGCGATGGCCAGCGCTCTTATGATGCCTTTGGGTTTTATTTTTTCTGACAGTCTTGCGCCTAACTGCGCGCCGCCGATAACGCCTGTTCCTATGAAAACTGCTTTCGTCCATTCGTGCCAGAACGTGCCTTGTATCATGTGAACAATTGTTCCGGCAAGCGCCATGATTGCCAAAATTAAATGCGAGGTAGCAGTGGCAATATGAACGGGGAAATTGAGCAGACTTGCCAATGCGGGTACATGTATGATACCTCCGCCGATACCCAGCAGGCTCGACAGGAAACCAACAAAGAAACTAAGGGCAATGCCAATAAACAAATTAAACGAGTAGGTATATTTTATAGCGAAAACATCTGTTATCGTTCGCCTGACCAATTTTGAATTATTGGTATTTTCGTGCGAAGTCATGTTGACAGGCTTTATAAGAAGGTACACGCCAATAGCTATCAGCAGAATGCCGAGCAGTATGTGAAAGGTATGTCTTGGCAAGTGGCTGGTTAAAAGAGCGCCGATGATTGAGCCGGGCAGTGTCGCTAATCCAAAAATAACGGCAGATTTGTAATCGATTCTTTTCAGCTTTGCATAAGCATACGAGCCGGAGGCTGCATTTAAAAATACGACCGCAAGAGAAATGCTGGTTACTACATCGGGCTTTAAATCAGGATATACAAACAGGAGAACCGGCACCAGTATAAAGCCTCCGCCTGCACCTATCAACGTTCCAAAAGTGCCGACAAGAAAGCCAAGGCCGATTAAGAAAAGGATAGATGTAATGGGCATAAGCGAAGGTATTTAAGACCGCTCTTTTGTTGCTGTAATATCTTTTTCTAACTGCTTCACTCCTTTATTATTGTATGAATGTAAGCAACTATACTTACAATACCTTTTGCAAAAGCAGGCTTTTTTAAAAGGTATGTTTACTTGTAAAGCATTTATATTTGTTCCCTTTAAATGAAGACAAATATTATTTTAATTGGTATCGGGGGCGGCACAGGAAGCATTTTGCGATACCTAACTTCGCTGTATATTTCACGTCATTTTCCTTCTTATTTCCCTTTTGGCACTTTTGCCGTAAATGTGATTGGTTGTTTAATTATAGGTATTGCTTATGGGTTATCTGTACGTTATTCAGCCATTTCACCTTCTGTAAGATTATTTCTCACAACCGGCTTTTGTGGTGGCTTTACCACTTTTTCAGCATTTGCTTATGAGAATGTAAAGTTATTGGAGCAATCTAATTTTACAGGCTTCGCTTTGTACTCTGCTGCCAGTTTTGTTTTGTGTATCGCTGCTGTTTTTGCAGGTTTATTAATTACTAAGTTGCTATAAAAATCTAAACTGGTTTAAAGGAACAATACCATACAAAAAGTAATAGTTATGTGGTGGATATACGCTTTACTCTCGGCTTTCTTTGCTGCGCTGACAGCCATCTTTGCCAAGGTTGGTATAAAGGGAGTTGATACAGATTTGGCAACCGGTATACGAACTGTTGTTATCTTAATTCTTGCGTGGGGTATCGCTTTTTTCAGAGGCGGCGCTTATACCATTTATGCTTTATCAAAACAAAATATTATTTTTCTTTGCCTGTCAGGTATTGCTACCGGTCTTTCGTGGATTTTTTATTTTAAGGCATTGCAGATAGGAAAAGTATCGCAGGTAGCGCCGGTTGATAAAATGAGCGTGGCAATAGCCATCATATTATCGGTTGCTTTTCTGGGAGAACCTTTGACAGTCAAAACGGCTATAGGAGCGTTGCTGATAATAGGCGGTACGCTTGTGCTGATATTGTAGAATGTAAATGTTATAAGAGCTTGTACATTTTTCCCGGCAGAGAAGCAATTACATTTTGAAACTCCAGGTTTAGCATAGAGGCTGCGACCGTACTGCTGGTTAAGCCACTTTTTAAATATATCTCATCTATATGAACTGTTTCTTTTTCTTTTAAAATATCTAAAAGGATTTGCTCTTCATTGGTCAATGAAATAAACAGTTCTTTTTGTTCTTTACGTTTTACTTTCTTCGAACTCCAGCCCATCACTTCAATCAACTGGCTGCTGTCTTCCAATAAAACTGCTTTGTTGTTTTTTATCAAATGATTGCAACCTCCACTTTTTGTATCTGTCACTTTTCCGGGATAAGCAAAGCAGTCGCGGTTGTAGCCATTGGCAAGCTCTGCAGTTATCATGCTGCCTCCTTTTACGGGTGTTTCTATCACGATGGTTGCGTCGGCCATTCCTGCTACTATGCGGTTGCGTTTGGGAAAGTTGTGTTTATCGGGGGTTGTTTCTTTTCTGAATTCGGTTAAAAGTCCGCCATTCAGCAACATCTGCTTAGCCAGTCCTGAATGTTGTGGCGGGTAAATAGTATCTAATCCATGGGCAAGAACACCAACGGTCGGCAGGTTATTTTGAACAGCGGCTTTGTGAGCAATAGCATCTATACCATAAGCAAGGCCGCTGATAATTAAAACCTGCAGGCTTTGCAATCCATCAATTAGCTGATCTGTTATTTGCCGGCCATAGTCGGTATGGTTTCTCGTACCAATTATGCTGATTACTTTTGAGGTGTTTAAATCGGCATTGCCGCGATAGTACAACAGAGTAGGAGAGTCGTAGCAATTCAACAATCGCATAGGATATTTTTCATCGGTAAGAAAGAGTGTTTCTATTTTATATTTTTCAATAAATGCTATCTCGTTTTCCGCGCCGGTAAAATTTTCAAATGTTTTAATGCAGCTCGCTTTTACAGTGCCGATACCTTCGAGATTTTCCAGTTCTTTTTTTGATGCTTTGAAAATATCTGAAGCGTTACCGAAATGTTCTGTGAGTATTTTAGCCTGTACCGCCCCCACATTAGGAATCATTGTAAGAGCAATCTGGTAAAGCAGTTCATTGGTCATATAAGCAAAACAGGTGGAGATGTGCAGAATAAAACTAACAGGTAATAATGACTATAAAAAGAAATCCCACCCTTTTCTTTTTGGTTTTACAGCATGCTGCACCAGTTTTAAATCGGGAATGTAGTGATAGTCGGAAATATTGCAGGTAGCCAGTTCTATGTTGTAATAAAGACAGGTAGCTGCGATATAAGCATCGTTGATACCGATATTGTGGCTTAAATGATAGGTTTGTATCAAGTCAATAGCGCCTGAACTAATTGCTTCATCAATATGCAAAGGAAAGAAATCTTTAATTTGTTTATTTAGCTTAGCAAGCTTAACCTTATTTCCGCAACCTTTTATGAGTTCTGCTACTGTTATTGCTGAAATAGAAATAATATCATAGTTAGCTGCATTTAAGAAATCAACTGCATCAGGGTTTCCGGTAATATATTCCCAGAAAAAATTGGTGTCAAGAACGATTATCTTATTCTCCATGCATTTTTTCTAACTTCTTCCAAAGTTGTTTTTTGAAGTTCATCACCTAAAATTTCACGCAGCTCCAAAAGAGCCTCATTGTTTCGCTTTATACCGTGCTTTTTAAAAGCTTCAACAAGCTTGTCATGCGGTGTTTGAACTTGTTTAGGTGTTTCTGTATTCGCTTGCATACCGGTGCTTTTTTACCAAATTTACTATAATAACCTTTAAAATTCTGTTTTATAAGTTTAATAAACCGGCTGATAATGTGTACAGAAATGAGCAAAAAGCCGAAGAGTGCGACGCAACAAAAGCTTAATAGCAGCAATGTCGACCGGCTCATAAAAAGTAATATCATACTATTTGAAACAGAGCATATATAACAAAGGCAATAATCATTTGCCAAAGTCGTTTACATAGAAACCGGATGTGTACTGTTTTTAACCATCCGGCACAAACTTCTTTGACACCGGTACTACTCCTTCCAGGGACATAGACCGGTGTTGTCTATTAATTCAATGAGGTCTTTATAAACAAGTAAGTGAAGCGAACAATTCTTTCAGACCTATTGCCCCGTGATTACAAACTCTGTTCTTCGGTTTTGAGCTCGTCCTGCTTCGGTTTTATTGTCTGCAATGGGTTTGGTTTCTCCGAAACCTTTGTACGCCAAACGTGTGATATTAATGCCTTTACCAGCTAAATAATCAACCACTGCTTTTGCGCGGTTTGCAGATAGTGCAAGGTTATCGGCAGGTTTGCCAACATTATCTGTGTACCCGTTTATCTGCACTTTTAAAGTTGGATTTTCTGTCAATAGCTGAAGAAGACGATTTATTTCAACCAGGCTAACGGGATGTAGCTGCGAGGATTTTGTCTCGAATAAAATATTCTTTAAAATAAGCGAAGCATTTAGTTCAAAAGGCTGCAGCGGAATATCTTTTTTATAAGTACTGTCGGGCTGGTTTTTACTTAACGGGTACAATTCGCTAAAGAACAAATATCCTTTACGGTTTACTGTAAAAGTATAATCCTTTCCTACCGGCAGTGTAATGAAGTATTCACCTGTTTCATCGGTTTGTACATTCATTACCGTTTTTTGGTTTTGGTTATTTATTAGTTCAACGTTGCTTGGTAAACCTTTACCGGTTTTGGCGTCATACACTTTGCCCTGTACATACAAGGTTCTGGCTGGGCGCACATCAGGCCTTAATTCAAATGTATAAATATCGAGGTCACCATGAGTATCGCTTCTGTCACTTGCATAAAAAGCCGTTTTTCCATCTGCGGCTACAAACAGGCTTCCTTCATTTTCTATTGTATTGATAGGATAACCAAGATTTTCCGGAGTGCTCCATTCGTTGTTGGGGCCTCTGCGGCAAAGAAAAATATCACTGTTGCCATAACCGGGCAAACCATCACTTGTAAAATATAAAGTAGCATTATCGGCATGAATAAAAGGCGCCAGTTCGTCGCCGGCAGTATTAATGGAAGGCCCCATGTTTTTTGCCGGACCCCATTTGCCATTTGGCATCCGGTAGCTTACATACAAATCTTTGCTGCCGTACCCTCCGGGCCTGTTGCTGCTAAAATACAATTCTCTTTTATCAGGACTCAAACTCGGCGAGCTTTCCCAGCTTTCTGTATTGACATTTCTTCCGAGGTTTTCAGGCTGACTCCATCCGGTTGGGGTATAATAGGAAATGTAGAGGTCAAAGTCGCCAAATCCACCTTGGAAATTGTATCCCGCAAAGATCAGCCAGTCGCCATCCTGCGATATGTTGATGGCTCCTTTTGATGGCTCAAGGTTTATATCGCCGTTTATCAATTTTGCTTTAGAATATTTTCTGTCACCCAATATGGTGCTTTCAAAAAAATCTTCCCTGTGTCCTTCGCCTCTGCGTGTAAAAACAAACATGCTGTCGTTGATGGTTATGGAAGGATAATACTCACTTGTAACAGAGTTAACACTATCGCCCAAATTCATCGGAGCAAATACGTACTCACCAGCAGGATTTTTATTCATGTACTGAATACCAAATTCATAGGTGCGCTTACGGTATTCACCGCTTTTTTTGCTGCGATCGCTTAATTCTGCAATACTCAAAAACTGGTTGATCGCATTCAGGGCATCCTGAAAACGGCCAAGACCGGCAAGATTAATAGAATAAGGAAGGTTGAAAAAGCGAAAATAAGCGGTGTCAATTGCACGACCTTTTTCAAATTGCTGAACGGCTGTTTTGTAATCTTTCAGTTCGCCGTAAATACTTGCCAGCGAAAGGATGGCATCTGCATATTTTGGCTCTGTTTCAATTGCTTTGTTAAGCAGGGGAATAGCTTCTTTCAATTTATCATCCTGCAGTTTCTGCAATGCCTTTTCATATAAATCAATTGCTTTCTTATTGATCTTATCAACATTATATGTCTGAGCAAAAGAAGATAGTGAAATGGATAGAAAAAGGAATAACAAAATTTTCTTTGTAGCTGTCATCGTATTGAAATGAAGTCGTAAAAGCTGTTTTAAATAAGATTTTGAATTTTTCTT
>CAXUMK010000324.1:0-6241 GCA_964251885.1 uncultured Segetibacter sp.
TTAGGTTATGCTATGCTGTACCGCTCCTTCTCCACGAGGAGAAGGAGGATGAGGTCTTGCCGAATAGAGAACAAAGCGTCTCAAGTGTGCGACGCAACAATGCCTCATAGTAGTAATACAGCCAGGCTCATAAAACATTCATTACACATTTTATACGGCTTTAAGTATAAGTTATTTATCTAAGTTTGCTGGCAGAAACAGAAAAGACCACTGCAGATATTCCTTCAAGTAAAACTTTAAACGCTGAAAACGATCATCTTCAGGCAACAAATTGGCAAGTGAAACAGAGCATATCCCGCTTTTTAAAAAATGGAGCCACTGGTACTGGTTTGTGATTCTGTTTTTAATACTATTAACTATCTTTTTCGCATGGTTTACTAATTATTTTTCATGAGCGGTATAGACTGGACAGTATTATCACTTACCCTGCTGGGGATAATAGCTTATGGCTTATACAAAAGCAGTACGTCAAAAGACCTGGATGGATATTTTCTCAGCAACCGCAGCATGCCGTGGTACCTTGTGTTGCTGAGCATAATGGGCACACAGGCAAGCGCTGTCACGTTTCTTTCGGCACCAGGCCAGGCTTTTACCGATGGCATGCGTTTCGTTCAGTACTACTTTGGGTTACCTCTTGCAATGGTTGTTTTATGTATCACTTTTGTACCGTTGTTCAGCAGGTTGAAAGTGTACACCGCTTACGAATTTTTAGAGAGCAGGTTCGATGTAAAAACAAGAACGCTTACCTCTTTCCTGTTTTTGCTGCAGCGCGGCTTATCTACAGGTATCAGCATTTATGCGCCTTCTCTTATACTTTCTTCACTGCTCGGCTGGAATATTTTTCTTACAAATATTGTAATGGGTGGCCTGCTCATTATTTACACCGTAACCGGTGGAGCAAAGGCTGTCGCCTATACCCAGCAACTGCAAATGGTTATTATATTTATAGGGATGTTTCTTGCCGGTTATATGATTATTCACCTGCTGCCAAACGGAATTGGATTTACAGATGCATTGCGTGTTAGCGGCGCTTCGGGCAAGATGAACGTAATAACAACCGGAACAAAAAATGGTCATTTCGACTGGAACGACAAATACAATATATGGAGCGGCGTCATTGGCGGTTTCTTTCTTGCCTTATCTTATTTTGGAACCGACCAGAGCCAGGTCGGTCGTTATCTGACCGCAAAAAATACGACCGAAAGCAAAATTGGTTTATTAATAAACGGGCTGGTAAAAGTGCCAATGCAGTTTTTTATCCTGCTGATCGGGGCAATGCTTTTTACTTTCTACCAGTTTAAACCTTCGCCGGTCTTTCATAACCGAGCGGTGGAGAGCAAGGCGCAGCAAACCGTTTACAAAGATTCTCTTGCTGCAATACAGGCGGTTTATAAGAGTGAAAATAAACGCCAGGGTGAGTTAGGAATACATTATCTGAATGCTTTTCATGCGAATGATATAATAAAGGTGAATGCATTGAAAGACAGTGTGCAGGAAAACAATCATCAGTTAGATTCTCTTCGTGCTGAATATAAAGTCTATATAAAAAAAGCGCTTCCGTTAGAGGATAACAACGATACCAATTATATCTTTCTTCGTTTTGTGATCGACTATTTGCCTGTCGGTTTGATTGGTCTTTTAATAGCCATCATTTTTCTTGCAGCCTGGGGTTCTATAGCTGCTGCATTAAACTCTCTCGCTTCATGTACAATGATAGATTTTCACCGCCGGTTTCATAATGCCGCTGAAGATGTAAGTGAAGAGCAGTCTAAAAAGGAGTACCGCTTGTCGGGATATTATACTTTTGCCTGGGGCATCTTTTGTATAATCGTTGCGCAATTTGCTTACAAAATGGGCAGCCTGATCGAAGCGGTAAATGTGCTCGGTTCTCTCTTTTACGGAGTCATTCTGGGTATCTTTCTTGTTGCTTTTTATATCAAAAGGGTAGGGGGCAAAGCTGTTTTCTACAGCGCCATTATCTCCGAACTCGTTATTGTCGCCTTGTTTATTCTCAATGAAAACAACCAGATACAACTTAGTTTTTTGTGGCTCAATGCTGTAGGAGCGTTGCTGGTTGTACTATTGTCGCTTGCATTTCAACTTTTTGCAGTCAGGAAGCAGCCAACGAAAACGGATAGGCAATATGAGCAGTAAAGAATTGAAAGAGATATTTGAGTTTGTGTATTTTTTGGGAACGAACATTTATTCTCTATTCGGCATCGTTGTGTCACTCACTTTTACTGGTAGATATTCTATTCGGCTTTGCCCAAATATTATTTTAAATTGCAGAAAACAATTTTATGGAAACAGCAGCGCTAAGAGAAAAGCTACATTCATTAATAGACAGCAGTTCTGAAGAAAAGTTATTTGAAGTCTATTTTGTATTTGAAGATGACTATACCGATGAATTTAAATCTGATTTAGATGAAGAGTATGCAGACTACCAAAAAACAGGTGAAGTAATCACAAAGGAGGAAATGAATAAAACAATTGAAAAACTATTGTACGGAAAGTAATAAACAAAATGTATAAAATTACTTTACGCAAAAGAGCAGCTAAAGAATACCTGGAAGCAATTATTTGGTACAAAGAACGAAGCTTACAAGCTGCTTAAAATTTCGTAAAAGCAGTAAATGATGCATTTTTAAACATAGAATTACAACCAGAATATTACAGGAATGTCTACAAACATTTCCACGAAATAAAGCTTAAAAAATATCCTTACGCTATTGTCTACTTTCTTGATGAGGAAAATAATCTCATCGTTATTACTACAATTTTTCATCATAAAAGAAATCCGAAGAAGAAGTTTGGAAGATAAGAGCTATGGTTGTTATGACAAACATTTGTTCTTCCTTCAGTGTTGTTGTGTCCACATTTGTACAGTATATTCTTACGCTGCTTTTCTTACCCTTACTACAGTTGCAGGTGATATATATGCAACGGCACGAAACGACCGTAAAAATCCTGCGAAGAGTCAGCGAAAAGGGGTACTTGTAATAATAGAAAAATATTTCTATCTTTCTGCTACACTGATTCCTTAGGAGTGTAATTAATAATTCGCTCAACAACTTCCTGAAATTGTTATCATTTTTCAAACATTAAAAATAATAAAATGGCATTCAAATTTATTTATACTACAGGTCCTTTTTCCCTTCCTGCAAGTACTCATTCTTTAGATTGGGCAATTTTAAATAATGATACAACCATCCAAAAAGTTCGCGTTACCATTTTTAAATGTAATCTTGGAGGAGTTAAAACTGCAGAACCGCCCGGAGCCCTTAGTCTTAGTATAAAGCCAAAGGAGACAACACATAATGCCAACTCATATCCCACCGGGGTTTATTATGAAATAACTGTTGAATGCAATAGTCAATTAATATTCCCATACGTTTCCGGTTGGCCCGGAAGTGTAGGTGATGCTCTGCCCGGATCAGTAATAAATTCGTCTGGCTTTATCAGAAACTTATCGTAAAAGCTTTTTTCTTTCAACAAAAGCAACAACAAAAAGCCCCATAGAGATATACTGTAGAAGTGAGTGACACAACCGGAGGCTAATAAAGAACAAATGCCGGTTCCAAAAAAAACAAATTGAATAGTATTAAAGCACATTTTAATTTTCCTGCTTTAGTATCCACGATACACTTAAATCCTGTACTCTTTTCATAAACTTTTTTGCCGGGCATTAGTAAGCCACGCCAGAAGAACTTTTAAATCACACCAATTCAATAGCCCCGCGAAACAGTTTGATCTTTTTCTCACGTTCAAATTGTTTGAGTATCCGAGATATGACAACCCTCGTTGTTCCTAACTCGTGGGCCAGGCTTTGGTGAGAAATATTGACCATACGGTTTTCTTCAGCCTTGCTTTTTTTCTGTAAATATTCTATTACCCTCACGTTTATATGATCGAAGGCAATTCTTTCGAGAGAGCCGATCAATTCGTCGTAACGGCTTCTGAACATGCGCATGACATACTTGTTCCACGAAGGATATTTTAGTTGCCATGAGCTGATCAGCTCCGAAGGAAAGATGAACATTTCTGTTGGCTCAACGGCAATACCATGCGAAGTGCTTTTATTATTGAAGTAGGCGGCAGCAAGCGACATAGTGCAGGTTTCTTCTGCACGCACATAATAGAGCAATATTTCGCGATCTTCTTTTTGCTGGTAAACCCTGATGGAGCCTTTGAGAACAATGGGCAGAAATCGTACATACTGCCCATCTTTTACAATTACATCTCCCTTGTTCATGGTCACGAGCTTGCCGTTTTCCATAAGCTCATGTTGCAATTCGGGTTCTGAAAAGAACTTTAATTTTTTAGGCAGTTCATCAGTCGTAGTCATACATTCGCGAGGTTAAGGTTAAAAAACAACGATCTTCTTCACATAGCTCAATGCATTGCAGAAAGATAATACATTGAAACTATATGAAGAAGAAACCTGCATAACGAACAATAAAATGGACGGACTCTTTTAATCTCTCACGCTTCATCTTTTATCAGCGTCTTAATTTGTTCGGCAAGTTCGGGTGTTACGATAACGCCATGGGCTTCTTTTGCATGTATTGCCGCCTGTTGCAAAATTTCATTTTCTGTATCTGCGGTGAGAACACCTGTACAATCGAACCCGGCATCTGAGCAGTGTAATGTTTTCATTTTATAAAGTTTACAACAATATTACAGTGGTAATAACATTGTAAACGGTATCAAAAGATACACTGATAAAAAATAGTAGAAACCAGACAAGTCATTTCATTCCGGGTAAGTGTCAGCGCTTAATCATCAGTTCAGTTACTGATGTGCAGCATCACAATGCAGCAGTATCGCCGCTTGTGCTATTCTGCTTTTCTTCGGTCATTCTATTCTCCATTGTCTTTATTAAATCAATTACAATTAATAGCAGGGAAAGCTGTGCTTAGACTTGTTGCCTGTTTTACTTCAGCAAGATATAGGGCTGTAAAGCTTAGTGCTGAAAAAACGTGACAAACACGGTGAGAAAAGCAAACAAAAAACGGATGAATTAATCAAAGTATCTTATCAATTTTACTATGACAAAAGATAGAAACGCCAAAAGCCTATTACTACTGCCAGGACGGATATAACTACTGTAAATCGAAAGCTTAGTTTACCTAAGACTTGCAAGGTGATATTGTTTTTATACGATTGACAAGGTGACGGACTTTGCGGCTGTTTCTGATGTTTGAAAAATTACCGCTAATATTTAAAACTTAAAACCATGTTTCCATATCTTATCCCCGATGTTAATTTCGAAGGTGTCAGGAAAAACCTCGAGAAATCTTCAACTGCCTCTGCCGATAATACTGCGGCGGGCAAATTTATGCCCTACAAAGATTTTTTCCTCGCAGAATATAACAGCTTGCGTGGAGAAATTCAACTTAGAATTTCTCATCAAACTACCTTGTATCAAACTGCGATTGCCGCTTTCGGAGTTATTCTTAGTTATGGGCTGGAAAAAATAGACCTGAACTCTTATAATAATGTGTATCTTATTTTAGTGTATCCCTTACTGGCTTATTTTATCTCCTTCGCATGGGGTTTCAATAATACAAGGATTTGCCAAATTGCGGAATATCTTAAGAAGCGCGAAGATACTATCATAGCCAGCTTCGACTGTTTCGGTTGGGAAAATTACATTCACAACATAGATTTCAAGAATAAAGAAAAAACTTCAACAAGAGAAAAAGTTTCAAGGGCCTGCTGCATTTTATTCTCAATCATTTTACCGGCACAAACAAGTTAAGGCCCGGAACTACTATTCTTCTGGGAACTCAAGCTGTTTCTTTCATCATTGCCGGCCTGCTTTTCTTATTGCATGTCCATCAAAAGAACTACTCTTTGATCGATGATTTTGGCGCAATCATTTTTTTGTTGGTTGACCTTTTGGTTATCACTTTAACCTATAGGACTATAAATAATTCCGGGAAGAAGGAAATAATAAAATAATATTGAAGAATTAACAAAAGTGTCCGGGTTTAGGCTGTCAATTAACTACCAGGCAGCAACTCACCACATGATTGAAAAACCGAAGGAATGTTTTATGAAGTATTTTGAATAATTTCTTTTCTGCTTTACCACTTATAGAACCAGTTGTTTTAAGACCTAAGATGGAAAAGTCTCCTCCGTCTAAGACTGGTATTTGTCAAGCCAATGTTATTAACTAAAGGCTTTTTTTGGGGACAAACATTTGTTCTTTCTTCTGCTCCGGTTGTGTCACTCCCTT
>CAXUMK010000325.1:0-6216 GCA_964251885.1 uncultured Segetibacter sp.
CAAAAAGATGTTCTTTTAAAAAGGTATCAATGGCTGGTGCAAAGGCAGCGGCTCCGGTCTTCGGTCCTTTCTCCTCCCGCCCTGTAAGTGTTTGCAAGGTTTTCTTCCCTGTTTCGTATTTGTTTTCAGTAGCGGTAATTGCAGAAGCGTCTTTGCCTTCCACATCTGTTATGCCTTTGGCTTTTCTTTCTTCCACTACACCCATAAAAGTATTTATAGCGTTAAGGCTGCGTGGAAAACCGCAATAGGCATAAAGCTGTACCAATACCTCTTTTATTTCGTTGATGGTAAGCCCGGCATCAAGCGTGCTATTTAATTGTGTTTTTAACTGCTCTAAATTGCCCACGGCAGTCAATGCTGCGATGCTTACAATACTTTGCTGCTGCGCATTTAAAGATTGGTTTGCGTTTATATTATTTTGTGCATTCATTTTATTTATGCTTAGTGTTAGAATAAGTAATAAATACCATTTTATAATCTTGTTCATACCATTCATGGCTTTATTTTTTTGTGGCGTTGTTGTATTCTTCATCCGTTACAGGTTGTAACCAGGTCACTAAACCTTTCTCTGTTTTCGGTAAAATATACATCTGTTGCATACCCGTATCAGGACTTGCACCATGCCAATGCAACACATTAGGCGGACACTTTATTACATCCCCTTTTCTAATGGTTTGTCTTGATTGACCTTTTATTTGGTGATAACCGACACCATCTGTAATTATCAATATCTGACCTGCAGGATGGGTATGCCAATTGCTCCTGGCTCCCGGTTCGAAGTAGACGTTTCCAACAACCGTGTTGTACGTGCTGTCATTTGCAACCAGTGGTGTATTCCATGCCTTTCCGGTAAAGTTTTCCGCTGGTCCTAAACTTCCTTTGGGGAAAATAGCATTTAGTTCTTTATCTTCTTTTTTGGATGTCTGTGCCATACAACTTGTTGTAAGCAATGCCAGGGAAGCAATGGCGGATATTAAAAAGACTTTCATTTTGTTTAGTTTATATGTTTATTGTAATTCAAACGTAACCCTTACATTTCCCGAACCCATTGCGGCAGCTAATCCCAAAGGATTGTCAATTCGTGCAAGCCGTGTATAGTTATACGATGTTGAAAATGATTTATAGAAAAGCACTAATGTGTTAGAGCCGTACAACATTAAATCTCCTGTTTGTATAGTTCCCGGGTTTGAAGCATTAGCTGGTAAATTATCAGGCAAATCGAAATACTTTTCGTTTCCATTCAGCTCCTTCATATTAATAGTCAAAGGCAACTTTGCTTTAAAGGCTGTTGCTGTTGCATTGTTGTATAGTGTAGCATTGAAAGTATTGCTGCCGACGGTGATTTTGATATCCTTTGTGCTTGACATGTCATTTAAATTTTCAGAATGCCGTATTTCTACATCTTTAGGGCGGCAAAAGATTAAGTTGTTGGCGATACAAATCAGAAGTAAAAGGTGGAATATTTTCATTTTTGTTTTTAAAACAAGTAATGTTATTGGCTCAAATCGTTTCCTGATTTCTAGGCTTCTTATAAGCAGTGTTTGTCACTTTCTTTGTCTTGAAACACAGAAAGTAACCAAAGAAAATTCAAGAAAGGAACGAAACAGCCCGTTCCTTTCTTCGTTCCTTGATTTAGCTTTTGTGCTCCTGTGACTTCAGCATTTGTATTTCATGCTTATTACTTTCTGCCTCCTAAAACTCGAAAATGAGTTGTCTTTTTCTTCCATCAATAAGCTGCCATAAAAACAAAAAGTACAAGAGTGCGACGCAAGGATGTTTAATAGTTATTCAAATGTTCGGCTCCCAAAATGAATTGCTTAATAAACGTGTTTTATAAGGTCTTAATAAATTTTGCCGGCACACCACCTACAACAGTGTTTGCAGGAACATCTTTAGAAACCACTGCACCTGCTGCCACCACAGCATTTTCACCAATGGTTACTCCCGGAAGTATGGTAGCGGCTGCACCAATCCATGCATTGCGTTTAATAACTATCGGCTTACAAATAAGTGCTCTTCTATTTGTGGGGTCTAAAGGATGATTTTCTGTAATGAGGTTGACTTTTGGACCGATCAATACATCATCTTCTACAATAATTCCTCCCATGTCGAGGAATGAACAGGCATGGTTGATAAATACCCTTTTGCCTATTGAAATGAACTTTCCAAAATTGGTGTAGAATGGAGCGAATACAGTAGTTGTTTCATCTATTTCAGTACCGATAATTTCGCTTAACCGCTTCCTTATCTGGTCAATGCTTGCAGAACTGTTTAGCTGCGCGGAAAGTGAAATAGTACAGTCAACAACTCCCTGCACTTTTGAATATTCAGGGTCATCTAATCTTATCGGCGCCCCGGTTTTTAATCTGTCAAAAATGTCCTTATTCTTCATCGTGTTTGAAATTAATAATCTACCACAAAGGTATTTTACCCGCTACCCCTGCTGGTAACGATAATCAAACCAATAAGTAAGAATTTCAAACTTCTTGTTCCTGAAAAAATGTGAGGAATATTAGACGTCGGATTAAACGTCCAGATTCATACAAAAATAATGAGAAGTAAGTATTTTTCATTTTAAATGTTGCACCAAAAACGATACAACCTTGTTTTTGATTTCCTCTACATCATACATGGTTCCAAAATGAGGAGCATCTTTAACAATGGTTAATTCATTTTTTACTCCGTAATATGTAAGCCATGCACTGAACAACTTTGATTGCTTATTTGACACCGTATTATCTTTTTCCCCGTGATAAATTAAAAAGGGCGGGTCGTTTTTATCAATATAGGTAATTGGGCTGGCTGCTTTTGCCAGGTCTGGTCTTAGTAATGGAGCCGCGCCAATCAATATAGCTTCGGGAGATTTTTCGTCTTCGTTTCCTGTAACAACACCAAGTCGGTAGGACCATAAAAATCAACTACAGCTTTATATTGGAAAGGGCGGTATGAACCAGGAAAATAAAGATTATCAATCTTGTTATTTTGCGAAGTATCCATTAGTGATGCCAGATGTCCACCGGCAGAAAAGCCCATCACCGCAATTTTGTTCTTATCTAAACTATATTTAGCAGCATTGTCGTATAGAAAGGAAACCGCCTTGTTGCAGTCTTGCAGAATTGCAGGAAATACCGCCTCGGTTGCAAAACGATAGTCTATGGAAGCTACTGCCATTCCGTTGTTTAGCATTGCAGCAACAGTATTGGGCATATACCCCATGTCAGCATATTTGTCATTACCTATCCATCCGCCTCCATGTATAAAAACCACTAAAGGCAGTTTGCCTTTTGCATTAGCAGGAACATAAATATCTAAGAGGTGTTTTTTTAGAGTATCGTTGTTATAGGGAATATTTCCATGAATAATTGTTCCTTTTGGCAAACGATTCTGTACCTGGGTTGGTGAAGGTGGTTGAGCAATGGTTAAAGTGCGAATCACCATTAACATAAATAACATCAGAAATATTCTCATCGTATAGTTTTAGCTGCTTTTAATGATATTGTTGTTTCATTATAAAACTACATAAGTCAAAATAAAACCACTTACGATATTCAAACCAATAAGTAAGACTTTCAAACTTCCTGTAACCTTAAGGTCTTTGGATTAGTACCGGTGAGCTTTTTGAAGAAATTGTTGAAGTAGGTAGTGTATTCGAAACCAAGTGCATAGGCAATATCGGCAATATTCCATCCGGTATGTTGCAGTAGTGCTTTTGCTTCGCTGACAATTCTTTCTGTGATATGAGCAGTAGTAGGCTTGCCGGTTACTTCCTTTACTGCACGATTTAAATAGTTAACATGAACATTTAGGTGACTTGCATAGTCCTGTGCTGTTTTTAACTTCAAGGGGTTATCAGAGCTTTCGACCGGAAACTGCCTTTCCAACAGTTCAAAGAAAACGGAAGTCAATCGTGAAGCAGCATTGTTGTGTTTGTTATAGTGTTCAGAAGGCTGAAGTTTCAGGGCTTCGTGAATAATTAAATTAATGTAGTTGCGTATCAGGTCGTCTTTGTAGGCATAGTCGCTCTTTTGCTCCTCTATCATCTTTTGAAAGATGGTATTTAAGAACGTCCTCTGTTGTTCCTCTATTTTCAGAATTGGCGTTCCACCAATCTTGAAAAGCGGTGAATGTTGCAGGCTTTCGGAACGGTCGTATGATTTAAAAAAATCTTCAGAAAAAAGGCAGGTATAACCTGCATAAGTGGTTGAGAGCGTTTCCCAGGAATAGGGAATATGTGGATTGCCAAAAAACAAAATGGTGCCTTCCTCTTCGAAACTTCTATCGGCATAGTGAATGTTGCTCTTGCCTGTTGTAAGACATATTTTATAGAAATCCTTTCTGCTGTAAGTGCGGGTAGCCCCGCCATCACTTTCAATTTGAAAGACGTTAAAACCTTTCAGCTTTAGTTCGTTATTGAAATCGGAAACTTGTCGCATACTTTTATTTGACATGGAAACAAAATTAAGAGAATCAAATGAGGCAGTCTCTTAAATATGTGCTTGTTTTATCCGCCTGATAAACGATATAAGTATAAGCAAGTAACCCAACAAAGCATTTGCCCTTGTAAAACTTACAAAGACTTTAAAACCTTTGCCGGAACACCACCTGCAATTGTATTAGTTGGAACATCACGGGTTTACTACTGCGCCTGCTGCAACAATAGAATTTTCGCCAATAGTTACACCGAAAAAATGACCCTGGAACGCAGGTAGCAGTATGCATTTTCTGCAAATATTTCAGGTAATTTGTAAACTAAAAACCTACCTCTCATGAGAACAGCTTACCTCAAACTTTTTGTATGCTTTTGTCTTCAGTCAGCGATAACGGTACTTCATAGCCAGACGCTTTATTATCCCGACTCTGTATGGCAGACAAAGAAGCCCGCTGAACTGAAAATGAACTCGCGGCTATTAGACAGCGCGGTAAGTTTTGCCATTAACAACGACAGTAAAACAGACTATAACCTGAGGATAGCCAATATGAAAGCTTATAACAATGAGCCTGGTTATAGAATACTAGGGCCAATGAAGGACAGGGGGAAGCCGGCAGGGGTAATTATCCGCCACGGTTATATTGCAGCCCAATGGGGAGATGTAAAACGGGTGGATATGACATTCAGCACTACGAAGAGTTACCTGTCTACCATAGCAGGGCTCGCCATAGACAGCAGGCTCATCAAAAGTGTAGATGACCGGGTGAACGAATATGTAACGGATGAAACGTATGAAGGAGTCCATAACTCTGCCATCACATGGAGACACCTTCTTACACAATCTTCTGACTGGTCGGGCTGCCTGTTTGATCTTTGTGACTGGGCAGATAGACCACCCAAAGAAGGTGGCATTGACGACTGGAAGAACAGGAAGCTGCTGGAGCCGGGAACCAACTTTGAGTACAACGATGTGCGGGTAAACTTATTGGCTTATTCTTTATTACAGGTCTGGAGAAAACCCCTGCCTGTTCTTTTAAAGGACAAAATTATGGATCCCATTGGCGCCTCCACAACGTGGCGCTGGTATGGCTACGACAACTCCTTTGTAAACATAGACGGAGTAATGACGCAATCCGTAAGTGGTGGCGGGCACTTTGGCGGAGGACTATTTATAAGCGCATTGGATCATGCAAGATATGGGCTGTTGTTCTTAAGAAAAGGCAGGTGGAAAAACCAGCAGCTTATTTCAGAAAATTGGGTTAGTGCAGTTCAGCAGCCTTCTGCTACTAACAAGCAATATGGCTTTCTGTGGTGGCTTAATGGGACTAACCGGTATGAAGATGTGCCTAAAAGCATTTATATGGCCGAAGGATTTGGCGGCAACTTTATTGTTGTTGACAATGAGCATGACCTGGTAATGGTAGCCCGCTGGCTTGAGCCTTCCATGCTGGGAGAATTTATAAAGCTGGTTATTAATTCGGTAGAAAAAAAGTAAGATCTGCGCTGCTTGTTTTTTAGAAGTACAAGTGGGGTGCTAACGACAAAGAAACAGCCACGCAAAGAACGCAAAAGAACAGCACGCAAAGGCGCAATGACGCAAAGAAAAAAAACATAAAGGCGGAGGAAAAAAAATACAACAGCAAGACATAATCTTAGCGTCTTTGCGTAAAAACCGCCAATGACGGGTAGAAAATGAATGACGATGTGGTAGATAAAATGTTAGGTTATGCAGTGCTGTACCGCTCCTTCTCCACGAGGAGAAGGAGACGGAGGATGAGGTCTTGCCG
>CAXUMK010000326.1:0-6206 GCA_964251885.1 uncultured Segetibacter sp.
TGCAGCCATGTTTTGGACTGCTGCTGCACCGGAACCTTTTACATATAGACTCACTTGTGCTTTTGTTTATTATTCAGCAATGCACTACTTGTCCCGTTAACGGGAATCTTATCCCGGCGAGCAGTATAATAATTGAATGTCTATTTTCCGGCTTGACTATTGCCCATTACCCCTTCACCACTCACTACTCACCACTCACAATCACCCTTCACCTTATTATGGAAATCATTCTAAAATACTTCAGCGACTTTAATGAAAGGCAGTTAGAACAATTTGCTGCGCTCGAAGAATTGTATACAAACTGGAACAGTAAGATCAATGTTATTTCACGAAAAGATATTGACAGTCTTTACCTGAAGCATGTATTGCATTCGCTTGCTATTGCGGCCATTATAGAGTTTAAGCCCGGCACTCAAATTATCGATATCGGTACCGGCGGTGGTTTTCCGGGAGTTCCGTTAGCTATCTTTTTTCCGGAGGTTCAGTTTCATTTGGTAGATAGCATTGCAAAAAAATTAAAGGTGGTTGATGAAGTGGCAAAGGCAATTGGTTTGACCAATGTAACTACTCAGCATATTCGTGCTGAGGAAATTAAAAACAGGCAGTTTGATTTTGTTGTATCAAGAGCCGTAGCGCCAATAAAAGATTTATGGAAATGGAGTTACCCATTGATAAAAAAAGGCAACAAACACGAATTGCCAAACGGCCTTATTTGTCTTAAAGGCGGAGACCTTGTTCAGGAGATTGCAGACAGTCCTGTAAGGCCAAGAATGATTCCGATTGATGAAATTTTTAAGGAAGCGTTTTTTAAAGAGAAGTATTTGCTGCATGTAAACCCCAAACCCCTGAAGGGGCTTTAAGAAACCTATTAGATATTCCACACCTTTGATTTGTGGGTACATGCATCTAAAGTTTGCTTCGGCGAATAAAGAAAAAAAGTACAAGTGTGCGACGCAACAGAAGGTGAGTAAAGAGAAAATGCTGACTTCCAAAAAAACAAATTACTCAATGGCTCAATATCTTAATGGCTCAATTCCTAATGCCTCAATGCCTTATCGCCTCAATGACTTATTGACTTCAATGACTAAAATGAAAAGACCTGCCACACCTTCGAGGTGTGGCAGGTCTAAATTTATTTTTGACTAAAATTTATTTCTTCAAATACATCACTTCCTTCACCAGCTTTACAGTTCTGGGAACGTCGGGAAGGTATGCAGCAACAAGGTTGGGTGCATAGTGCATAGGCGCATCGGCGCTTGTTATACGGCGAATAGGTGCATCGAGATAATCGAAACCTTCTTTTTGAATACGGTACGTAATTTCAGAACTGATTGAAGCGAAAGGCCATTGCTCTTCAACAATCACGAGACGGTTGGTTTTCTTTACGCTTTCGAGTATCGTCATCCAGTCCAACGGACGGATAGTTCTTAAGTCAATCACCTCAGCTTCTATACCTTCTTTCGCCAGTTCTTCCGCGGTGCCTAATGCTACTTTCATCATCTTATTGAAAGAAACAATTGTCACATCTTTTCCGGGTCTTTTAATGTCGGCTTTACCAATGGGAATATAATAGGTTTCTTCAGGCACTTCACCCTTTTCGCCATACATCACTTCACTCTCCATAAAAACAACCGGGTCGTTGTCTATAATAGCGCTCTTTAATAACCCTTTGGCGTCGTAAGGGTTGGAAACGGAAATAACCTTTAAACCGGGAATGTTTGCATATAAACTTTCAAAGGCTGTAGAGTGCTGTGCGCCCAACTGACCGGCGCTGCCATTGGCCCCGCGAAAAACGATAGGGCACCCCACCTGGCCGCCACTCATTGCAAGCATTTTGCTGGCAGTATTTAAGATTTGGTCCAATGCCAGCACTGCAAAGTTCCAGGTCATATATTCTACAATCGGACGAAGGCCGTTTTGTGCTGCACCTACAGCAATGGCTGTAAAACCCAATTCTGCAATCGGCGTATCAATTACTCTTTTTGGGCCAAACTCTGCCAGCATCCCCTGGCTCACTTTATATGCTCCGTTGTATTCGGCCACTTCCTCACCCATCAAAAAGACCTTTTCATCTTTTCTCATTTCTTCACTCATGGCTTCTCTAAGCGCCTCTCTAAAAAGAATTGTTCGCATATTATCAGTGGAATTATGTAGAAATTTTTAAAATGATGCTTTTATTGAAAGTCCGGCAAAAATAGAAGATTATGAATTACAATCCCAAAAATAAGCATAGAAGACCCCAAACCCCTGAAGGGGCTTTTTAGAAGCAATGCCATGATTTAAATAATCGTGAATATTCAAATGCTCAATGCTCAATTTTCAATGCTAATTGCTATAACTATGACAAATAAAAATCCCGCTAAAAAGTATTAGCGGGATAATTTACATCTAAGAAAGGATGGGTTATAAAATATTGTAACCGAGGCTTACATAATAAATAGCGCCAATGGCCGGATTGCCAAATGCACTGTAATAATATTTATTCAGAAGGTTTGATCCGCCTAACTTAATAACGCTTTTAATTGACGGAAATTTGTAACTGACCTGGCCATCCAAAGTACCAAAAGAAGAAATTTGGCCGGCAGCAAAAGTGCCCTGATAATCCACCTTATCCTGCCATCTGTATATGATATTGAAGCCAATATTTTTTACTACGTTGCCATTGCTAAGGCCAATGTTAAACCTGTATTTAGGTGTATTGAACTGTGTAAAGTAATTGGAAGGTACATTGTTTAACTGGTCGCTTGACACATTTACATTTGCTCGGTATCCTAATCCAAGCTGATATTCTACCGTTGCGCCCCAGCCTATTGAGTTTACATTATTAGTGGTATTTCCAACAAATGAATAATTGTTGGTTGTATAAGGGCTTGCAAGGTCAGTAGCTGCTTTAGCAGGATCGCCGCTTGTGCCTCTTCCCACTGCTACCCTGCCTATAAAGTTTTTGTACTGGCTGTAATAGCCATATACATCTATTAAAACTTTGTTTGTTACCAGGCCTTTGTACCCAATTTCATAAGAATTCATTGTCTCTGGTTTTACCGTAGTAAACTTAGCCGTTTGCAACAAAGCCGGATTAGGTGTTGTAGCAAAAGAGTTTCTGTAAGCGACAATACTTTCTGCTGTATAAGCTGTGTTTGTATTAAAGCCGAAGTAGGTATTAAACTGTGGTAATCCACCGATCAGCCTTGTACCGCCACCTGCAGCGAGGTTTATATACTGATCCTGGTCTGTAGGAAAACGATAAGCTGTCTGATAAGATAAACGAATATTATTGTTATCAGCTACTTTTATCAATGCCGTTGCTCTTGGCGTAACCCGGCCTGTAAAGTTTTCATTTTTATCGTAGCGTAAAGAACCAGTTAAGGTAAGTACATCTTTTAATAAACTTTTTTGCAGTTGAATATAAGCGCCTGCTTCGCTGATATTGATAGGACCTGTAGTGTCGACGAATATAGTGCCGTGAGAGTTAAGATGGTAGACGCGGTAACTTGCCCCTACTAAAACATTCACAAATTTAATCTGGTTGCTAAAGTTGTATTGACCCTCTACATGGTACAGGTTAGTGCGATCATCAAATCTTGCTCCCCCATCTTTGATAGAAGTATGAACTGCATTATCAAAAGCAGTTTTAAACGCATCGGTACCAGGCAAGAGCCTTCCCTGGTCTGCGGCTGCCCTGGCAATGGCATGAGCCTGGGCATCGGGTACACCCAGTAATCTTGCTCCGCCATAATTGCCCGTGTATTGTGCAAACCAGTTCTGGTCAGTTTTCCATACACGGTTGATAAATAAAGCTGCAGTGGTTGCCGTATAAGAATCTCCTGAATTCTCCTGTGTCGTATAACCCCTTACAAACCAGTTCTCTCCTTTTATTTCTGCCTTATACTGACCTATTTTCAGGTTCTTTAAAGCATACCGGTCAGCGCCTGTATAAACGGTTGTACCTGTACCCCAGTTGGCCAATAAAGAAGCTTCTACATTGGGAGCGATTTTGTAATACACGCCCCCGGTTAATTTTAAATTGTAAGCGTTATAGTCTACCAGGTCTTTTTCATAATAGCCTGTACGGCTTACAAACTGGCTGCCAAAAACATTGTTCTTCAAACCCAGATAAAAGGGTTGTGTTTGCGCATAGGTAGACAAAAAGGTTGCTAAGCCTGCACTAATTTGTGCCGGTGTAGGAACGCATCCGCATGCCGCACTTATTTGTTGTGTTACAAGAGGTAACGCTGCCTGTGAAGCCTGAGCAACAACAGCCTGTGCAAAGCTGTTCATGCTGGTGCTTGCCTCATCCCCAAATACATTTATACCATCATAGTTAGGATCGGTTTGGCGGGTACCTGGTTTCACCTTACTAAATACATTGGTTCTTAAAAGGTCACTGGTATCATTTGCCTGCCAGTCCTGCGCCTTTATATATTGTCCTGAAATTTTAAAAGCAAATTTATTCCCGATTGCTTTGCCATAACGCAAAGCCCAATCGTAATAAGGGGCAGCGCTATGCAAAGGATCGTTTATATGGTTAACGCCCTGCTTTACCTGAATGCTTAATCCCTGGTATTTAAAAGGGCTTTTACTTGTAATCAGCATAGTGCCATTCATACCGCCCGAACCGTATAAAGCAGATGATGCACCTGGTAATAATTCAATATTGTCGATGTCTAATTCTGTGGGACCAACTATACTTCCCACAGAAAAGTTTAAACCGGGAGCCTGGTTATCCATACCGTCAACCAATTGATTGAAGCGAAGGTTACCGCTGCCATTGAAACCCCTGGTGCTAACGGTTTTGAATGTAAGGCTTGAAGTGGTCAGGTCAACTCCTTTTAAATTTCGCAATCCTTCATAAAAATCGGGCACTGCAGAATTAGCAATATTCGCAGCGCTCATTCTTTCAATTGATACAGGAGATTCCAAAATACGCTGCGGGGTACGTGTGGCAGAAACAACTACTTCCTCGCCCAGGGCTGAAACCGGGTTTAATACTACCTGCACAGGCGAAGCATTTGTTACCACCACTTCTTTGTTAGCAAAGCCTACAGATGAAATAACCAAAGTAACCGGAAAGCTTTTTATACGGGTGATTTTAAAATTGCCCCGGTCATCAGTAAAAGTTCCCGTTCCGGTTCCTTTTACCAAAATGGATACTGCTGAAATATTTTCATTATTCAGGCTGCTTTTAATATTTCCACTAAGAGACATAGTGGTTTGAGCAGAGGCCGAAAGAGACATCAAGACCCCTAAAAATATCCCGGCGATGGAAGTGTAATTTCTTTTCATAAGGCAGTTTTAATATAGAAATGGAAGACAAAATAGAAATACTTTTTTTGGTATCGAAATTTAATTTCTTCACACTTGTGCATGGGTAAATAATAAAAATAATTTTTACCGTAAAGGGATATTATTTTTGATACATGGCGCAGTTTCATCTTCCTCATCAAACCAATTTTTATAGCGGAAAAGTCCGCGATGTATACTCTGTCAGCAACGATTGGCTGGTAATGGCGGCAAGTAATCGTATATCTGCTTTCGATGTTATTCTGCCAAAGCCAATACCGTATAAAGGACAGGTTTTAAACCAGGTTGCAGCTTACATGCTTGGCAAAACAACCGACATTTGCCCTAACTGGCTGGTCAGTACACCGGCGCCAAATGTGGCTCTTGGCAAACGATGCACCCCGTTTAAAGTGGAGATGGTTATACGCGGAAATCTTACAGGGCATGCATGGCGCACTTACCGCGAAGGCAAAAGAATACTGTGCGGTGTTGCCCTTCCCGAAGGACTTAGAGAAAACGATTACTTCGCCTCTCCCATTATTACACCCACTACAAAAGCAGAAGCCGGACACGATGAAGACATATCAGCAGAAGAGATTATTGCAGCCGGTATTGTAAACGAAGCAGATTACCGGCAACTCGAAATGTACACCCATGCATTGTTTAAAAGAGGCAAAGAACTTGCTGCAGCAAGAGGTTTGATATTAGTGGATACAAAGTACGAGTTTGGCAAAATCGGGAATGAAATTTACCTGATGGATGAAATTCATACACCCGACTCTTCACGCTATTTTTATGGAGAAGGTTTCGAAGAAAGACTGGCAGGCAACCAGCCGCAAAAACAGTTAAGCAAAGAGTTTGTACGCGAATGGCTGATAGCAAACAACTTCATGGGCAAAGAAGGACAGACCGTACCTGAAATGAGT
>CAXUMK010000327.1:0-6202 GCA_964251885.1 uncultured Segetibacter sp.
TACACCTGCCGTCGGTAAAGATCTTTTTAAGAAGCTCCTGCTGATGTGGCTGCTTTTTTCCGTAAGTGCCTAAAACTGCGCCGTTAAACCACATTGCATAAACATAAGGATTGGGATCAGTAAGCTTGTCGTATACCGTTGAAACAAAGTTTTTAATGTTTCCGTCTTTACCGTCGAACGAGGTCAAATAGATATAGGTTATATACGCGTCTGTTGAGGTTGCCGGGTCTTTCATCGCTTTTTGCAAAAGTTCAAGCGCCTTTTTTCTTTCGTTTTTATGAATTGCTTCCCATGCATCATTGTAATCGTTAGCAAAAAGAGGCACGATGGCAACTGATAGCAGAATAGATAAGAAGAGACTTCTCAAGATCATGAGGTAGAAATTTTTTAATTGGTTTAGGATACGAACTTGTTGACTTGGTTCGTTGATTCAATAACGCTTCGTATAACGTGCATTCAAAATCTATATTTTACGATACCTTAAATAAATATTGAATTATACTTCCCGCCGCATAAAAATATGCAGTGATTTTTTTTGGGAGCCGGCTGCATTACTACTATTTTACATCGTTGCGTCGCACACTTATACTTTTGTTTATTATTCAGCAATGCACTACTTGTCCCGTTTACGGGAATCTTTTCCCACGCAGTACAATTATCCAAAACAGTCAATAAACCTTTGAATGCGACTATGCATTGGCATTAATTTTTAAGAATAAATTTTTCGTCTTATTAAATTGTTTCTTTTTAAAATTAATCGTCTGAATCATGAGCAGTATTTCAGTATGGAAAGATAAAGCGGAAGAGACTTCATTTGCACCTCTTCGCCAGGATATTACAGTTGATGTAGCCATTGTAGGCGGAGGAATAACGGGTCTAACAGCGGCATATATTTTATCGAAGGCAGGTAAAAAAGTTGCAGTGCTTGAAGCACTAAAAATTGGCGAAGGAGCAACAGGTTCTTCAACTGGTAACCTCTATTGCACCATTGGAAGCCCGGGACTGCATAGTGTGAAATCAAAGTTTAATGAGCAGAAGATAAAAGAAGTGGTTGAGTCAAGAGCTTCTGCAGTAGATTTTATTGAAGCCAGAATAAAAGAGTTTGATATTGATTGTGATTTTAAACGTGTGCCGTGGTGCTTATTTGCCGAAGACACTTCTGGTAAATCTTTTGTCGAAAACGAAAAGAAAGCTGCACAGAACTCCGGACTAACAGTAACTGAAAACTTTGGTATACCGTTAAAAATTGAAACAGGTTTTACAGTTGAAAACCAGGCACAGTTCAATCCTTTGGAATATGTAAAAGCGTTATCAAAAAAGATAGCCTCCCCAAACTGCCTGATATATGAATTGACCGCAGCACAAGATGTTACAGAAGGCGAAACCTGTACAGTAACCACTGCCGGAGGAAAAGTGACAGCTTCACAAGTCATCATGGCTACCCACAGTCCCAAAGGAATATATGCGGTTCATATATCAATGGGAGCTTACCGCGAGTATGCGGTAGCTGCAAAACTAAATGGTGAATATCCCGCACCGGGAGTGTGGTGGGACATGCAGTCGGATGAACATTATTCTATGCGTACTTATGATACTTCAAAAGGTAAAGTATTAATGGTACTGGGCGAAATGCATAAAGTAGGGCAAAAAGAAAACAATCATGAATGCTATGATAACCTGGAGAAATTTCTAAGAGAACGGTTTGATGTGGCATCGGTAGAATTCAAATGGTCGGCACAGCAGTTCAAAGCAGCAGATGGCATTCCTTATATCGGGCTTAGTACCGAAAATTCTAAGACGTATATCGCTACCGGGTTTTCTGCCGATGGCCTCGTGTATGGAACTTTGGCTTCTATGATTATCTCAGACCAAATTCTCGGTATCGAAAACAAGTGGAGTGAAACTTACAAAGCTTCCCGTATAACTCCGCTGGCTTCAGCAAAAGAGTTTGTAAAGGAAAACCTGAATGTGGCGTTTGAATTTATAAAAGACCATCTTACTAAAAAGGATGCAGACGAGTTTGCAGAGGTAGCAATTGGCCAGGGCAAAGTGATGGAAGTAGATGGCAAAAAGTGCGGTGTGCACCGCGATGAAACAGGAAAGCTGCATGTAGTATCTCAGTCTGCACACACATGGGTTGTATTAACCACTGGAATGAAGTAGAGCAGTCATGGGATTGCCCTTGCCATGGAAGCCGGTTCTCAGCAGATGGCGCAGTACTGGAAGGGCCTGCTTATACGGCTTTAGCGAAGGTGATGGTGTGAGGAGGTGTAGGGTTTAAGGGGTAAGGCATAGGGTGTAAGGCATAAGGCGTAGGGTGTAAGGTGAGGAAACGGCTCTTAATAGCAAAACATGATAAAAGCTAAAACAGAAAATAAAACAGTTGAACGGAGCGTCGCAACAAAAGCTTAATCGGGCAATAAAATCCTGCTTCAAAATATTCTTTTATATCCCTAACACTTCCTTCAGCTTCATATATCCTGCTTTGCTTACCGGTACTCTTGCACCGGTTGTAAGCAAAGCAAGATGACTTTCTTTCTCATGCTGGTCTATGCGGGTGATTAGCTGCACATTTATGATGTATGAACGATGTACGCGGATAAACTGTTGCTGCTGCAGGAACTGTTCAAAATACTGCATCGTCTTCTTTTTGAGAAAGCTGCCATCGCCGGTAAAAATTTTTACGTAATCATCTGCCGCTTCAAGATACTGGATCTGCGACAAGGGAATGATCTTGATCTTTCCGCCGTCTTTTACAACTATACGGGTATTTTGCGCCGGCGACTGTGCGGCCGTTTCCAACACTGCCTGTGTTGATTGTGGTAATGCATTTTGGTGCAGTACTTTCTCAATGGCTTTATCAAAACGCTCTTTGCCGAAGGGTTTTAAAAGATAGTCAACCGCATGCGTTTCAAAAGCTTTGATGGCAAACTCTTCGAAGGCTGTCGTGAAGATAACTTTTGGAGGATTTTCTATCAGTTCGAGCATTTCAAATCCATTGATCTTGGGCATTTGAATGTCGAGGAAGATCACATCCGGCTCGTGCTGGTTGATTGCTTTTACTCCTTCAAAACCATCGCTGCATTCCTGGACAATGGTGATGTTTTTGTAGGGCTGCAGGTATTCTTTTACAATGCTTCTTGCCAAAGGTTCATCATCTATAATAATTGCTTTCATACAATTTGCGGAATGGTAACGGTGGTTACAAAATAATCGTTTTCTGTTGTTGTCTGCAGCAGGTCGTGACGGGCAAATAATAAGAACAGCCGCCGTTGTATAGAAGCAAGGCCAAAACCGGTACCATGCAGAGGCTGCGATGTGTCGGGGTCAAACGGATTTTGAACGCTTATCTGCAGTGTGTTATGTATATTTTTTGCTGTGATCGTTATAACCACTTCGCCAACAGTATCGTAAAGACCAAACTTGATAGCGTTTTCTACAACCGGCTGCAGCAGCATAGAGGGCAGCTTCATTTGCGCAACACCGGCTTCTAAATCAATGGCTGTTTGCAGGCGGTAGCCGAAGCGAACCTTTTCGATGTCGAGGTATAACTGCAGGTGCTGCAGTTCTTCTTCAAAAGTTATCCATGAAAGTTCATCTTTTTTCAATGTTCCCCGCAAAAAATCAGACAACTGCTGTATCATGTGCCGTGCCTGTTCAGGCTGGCTGCCGGTTAAAGCGCTTATCGAGTTCAGGCTGTTAAACAAAAAATGAGGCTGCAGTTGCTGTCTTAGTTTATACAATTCTGCGTCTTTAGCCAGTTGCTCTGCATCCGCTTTTCTTGCATCCATTTCTTTTTGCTCTTGTTGCGTGTACCACGACAGGCTCATCATGGCCATACAGCTTACCATTAAAAATGCCAGCCCATACCGCAGGTTCGAAGACTGTACAAGTATATGCATGTAACCTTTATCGCTGCTAAAAAACAGCCACAGAGTTAGCCGCATGGCAAACAACCAAACAGCGCTCAATGCAAGGCTGATAACCAAAACATACCAGTATCTTTCCTGCCGTGGCAGGTAATAACGCATGTTGTTGCTAATGAGCAGACAGCTTCCGGCAAGCAGTATGTTGCTGGTAAGAGAGTCTGCCAAAGCCAGCTTTACAGGCAGTCTGAAGCCGGTTAAAACAACCAGGTGCATCAGTATCCACACCAGCCACCATGCAGCAAAAGCAATCTTAAATCTCCTGTCTGATAGCGATGATACTGACAATGGTAGTATTTTAGTTTAAACCCGAAAGCTCATAAGCCATGCTTTCCGATAAATGCGCTGCCCTTAGTCTTATAGTGCGAATGTAGTTTTCTGCATCCTCTTCTTCACCTATTTTAGAGTACACTTCTGCGCCGTCAGCCACCACATCAACCGGTACTATTTCTGCCACGTCTATAAATTGCCAGTGAACAGGCTTGTTTACATTATTCAAAAAACAATCTTCTTCGTGCTTACCCATCTCACGTGCCTTGCGAAAAGCATGCAGTTGATTGTGCGCATGTATCAGTCTTAGCTGTTCATCAAATTGCGGTGTATGTTTTCCATCGCCGCAGATGATCTGATAAACAATTTTAGCAATGTACCAATTCATAATAGTGAGTTGTGAGTGGTGAGTTGTGAGTGGTGAGTAGGGAGTAGTAGGTAGTCGGTAGTCAGTAGTCAGTAGTCAGACATCCGTCATCTATCATCTGTCACCTTTTTTGTTTTCCGTCCTCAGTACTCTTATTAGGCTTTGGTTGCGACGCTTCGTTCATCTGTTTGATTTCTATTTAGCTTTTTTCATGTTTTGTTATAAACCGAATGTTGAATAAAGAACTCCGGCCAAAGTGTTAGTGCAAAAGCGCATTTATATGCGCATGCCTGGCCTCCTTCTCCTTCAGGAGAAGGACCGAGGATGAGGTCTGTCCTCCGTCTTCAGTACCCATATACAGCTTTGGTTGCGACGCTCCGTTCATCTGTTTGATTTTCTATTTAGCTTTTTTCATGTTTTGTTGTCGAACAAATTTCAAATGAAGAACCTCTGTCAAAGTGTTAGTTCAAAAGCCGCATTTATGCGACTTGCCTGGCCTCCTTCTCCTCCAGGAGAAGGACAGAGGATGAGGTCAATAACTCCTGATATCAATACCTCCAAAAACAGAAGTACCTCTTATTACCAGAAGTTTTTCAGGGTTTACGTTGCCTGCCTGAACCGGCCTCTTATCTTCAATACCGCCAAAAACGGTCATCACTTCTGTTTTAATATCCCAGTTAGCCGGAACGATTATTTTAGTGCCGCCGAAAACCTGTGTTACATCCAGAAAAGCCCTGCTTTGAATATCGGCCTGTAATAGATTGATTTCAGCTCCGCCCATAAAACAGGTAATGTCGCCACCAAGAAAGTTTTTAGATACAATATTTTTCTTCACGTTGCCAAAAACTGAAGTAGAATCTATGAAGTCGGAAGGATCATTTTTTTTTTCACTCTGCGCAAAATCAAAGTTTTCTTTCTGGTTAATTGCATAGCTGTCCTCCATTGTTCTGCCAGGTTTAAACGAACCTTTTCCCGGTCTCACGATAAAAATAACACCAATTGTAATAACAACGAGAGGGATGGTATATGCATCAAAATTCAGCGAAGGATAAATCATATCAACCAAATTAAGCACGCCGACAACAATTAAAATGAGCGCACCTGCATTTCTAAAACTATGCCTTACACCGAGCAGCAATCCAAAGGCGATCAATCCAACCGGCCATGTAAAAAGCCAGTAAGGCAACGGCGCTCCCATTTTATCTGCAAACAGCAATATTCCCGCAGCTATAAAAAATAAGCCCGTATACATCCGGTTCCTGTTTCTTTCATTGTCTGTTTCCATCTCTTAGGTTTATATTTTGATGAAACAAAACTAATCTGCTAAAGCAGACATTGCAATAGCATTTAGGCGGGTAAAGTTTACAATGGCGGTAAACGCCACAAAACAGAAGGTGAATGCGGGACGCATTTAATGATTGCTTATTCCTCATAATCAAAAGTAGTTTTCAGGCATCCCGTCATTGTTTGTGGCCACCTTCTGAAAACAAAAAAGAAAAAATGGGTGGAGACGTTCCGGAAAAGCAGAAACTCAAATCAATCAGTTATAAGGACTTTATTGTAATGCATAAAACAATCTGCTTTTTGCTCTTCAGCGGTTGAATAAATATTGCAGCTTTTCTTCTTTCTTCATCTTTTG
>CAXUMK010000328.1:0-1793 GCA_964251885.1 uncultured Segetibacter sp.
GAACCCATGCCCAACCTATTGCTGGCTCATTTAACCATCTGCCGTAGTGAAACGGGGCCCAGCCCCAGTCATAATCAGATGCCCACGCCCAGCCGTCAACTGTTGAGACCCAATGGCCATTGGTTTCATAAGGTCTGAAATCAGCTCCCGCATTAGGTTGCCACACGTATCCATAACCCGGATAATCAATCCAGTTTCCGTAAGGCTGTAACTGGTCGTAAAAAGTCTGGTAACTTACTTCGCCACCGTTGTTGTTATAGTTGTTGTTATAATTGTCGTTATAGCCATCGTTCTGCGGAACCTGTCCCGAGGTATAACATCCCTCCAGGCAAAATACAGAAAGCAAAAGGAGATTGAAAAGCTTTTTCATTTTTAAAGGTTTTACACTTATCATCAAAAAACTATCCTACTGCAAACCTTTAACCAACTATTCTTTTGTCAACAACTTAACATCTTATTAATAAAAATCTTTTCATTATATAGGTTGTATGCAAGCGGTTGTTTCTTTTTGGCACTCACTAAAAACCTAAGAACATTTTAAACATCACCACCTCTTCTACGAATTTTTTCACGTCAACACAGGGCGGGGTTTAGGCGCCTAAAACCAAACCAGGTGAATGACTTTAGTAGCTAATCTGTTGTTGGAGATGGATGGGGAGTGAGATCTTTTGGGTACTTAGCAGTGGAATAGGTATTAGGCATTGTTGCGTCGCACTCTTGTACTGTTGGGCTTTATGCAGCGATTGCCCATGCTTTAGTTGCAGGGGAAGAACACCTGTGACGGCTGAACACGTGAAGCCTGGTCGCAGTCAGCTTTTATTCTATTGGCTATTGTATCAGGGCTCTTACTACTTATTGCTTTTAAATCTGTTTTAATAAAGCATGTTCCCTTATTAAAAACACATCAAACTTTTTCATGTCCCGGCTAAAAAGTTTCTGCAGCTTTGCCTTTGAAGCTTAAAACCAAGTAAAGTAAATTGAAATCTTTACCTTTAATCACTTACATATACATTATGAAATTTCCAACCGAAAGATGGAAGAGCATTACCCGGAGATATTTAGGCGATACATGGGTGCAGAACGAGATGGGGGTTATGAAAACGTTGATGAAACAACAAGAAAAGCTGCCGGTATCTGTGGAGCAAGCCAGAGAACAAGTATTGCGGCTAAAGCAGCAGAGCCTGTCAGCTGTGAAGAAAGGGCTCAATACGGAGAGAAAACAAGACCAATAGAGGAAGCAGCACTGAAAAAATGGGCTATAGAAAATAATCTCTGGATAGATGAGAGTGATTTCTTAATTAAATATAAAGAGCGAAAAATAGGCGCTGGTGCAGAGCAGAAAGTTTATTTGAAAGAAGATAGCATTTCTGTATTAAAGGTTAATAGAGGCCGGTTTCATACTAATTGGCTGGATTATTTCAATCGTCTCTTGTTTCATGCCTTTCTTTTTCCTGCTACCAGGTACACTACAATAGGTTTTACTGAAGATGAAGGATCCTTTGCAGTTATTACAGAACAACTTTTTGCAATATTGGACAAGGGTGCATCAAGGGAAATTGTTGAACGTTTCCTGAATGATCATGGCTTCAGACGAATAAAAAATGATGACTATTATAGTACAGTATTAGGAGTAAAGTTAGAAGACCTGCACGATGAGAATGTTTTTCTAAATGAGGAACAAGACATCCTGTTTATAGATCCTGTTATCTATTTTGAAACATTGGATTTAAGATTAGGTGGACAACTTATTTTTCATTTTCCGTTCAAATAAATAAGCTCTCTTTTTTTCTGCC
>CAXUMK010000328.1:1803-6178 GCA_964251885.1 uncultured Segetibacter sp.
CTATCTGCAAGGCCATTGCAAAATGTTGTCACCTGCAACTGTAGCGCTGCCTTGCTGAGTTAGTATTAAGGCCAAGCTACCCACGCTCCTGTCGTTGGTGACATACCAGCGACGGCATCGGCAATGAAAATAAAGAAAGCATTATGGGAACAGTTTATAAATATCTTTTCGATGCAGAAAGCGGGCTAAGAAGATCGTTGAATTTTCAAAGAAAAAGCCTAACCTGTAATTGCCGACTCGTGTTCTATAAGCAGTTTTATTATTTTTTAATTTCTTTGTATTAGGAATATCTTCCAGCCTTTTTACTGCTTCCATTAGTTCAATTACATCAATTAAAGACTGCTTCACTGGTTTCACATTCAAATCATCCAGGTCTTTAGAAAACTTCTTTAAAAACTCAACCTGCATCAGCTCGATAATTTTTGCATTATTTCAGCCCTGCTTACTTTTTGGGTTATATCTGCCTCACGCATTAGTTTAGATATGCCTATATCTTCAAGTTCCTCTTCATTCAATGCAGAAGCACTAATGCCCAGCTTTTTTAGCAGTTGAGCAAGGAATTTGAATTCATTATCGTCTTTTGGAGTAATAACTAAGGCTTTCATAAGACAAATATAATAAAATGGATTTTTATTGAAAACTGGAAGCTATGTTAAATACGACTATCATAATCCCCATCAGTCGTGTTGGTTACATGAGCATTTCAGAAAACAATCACCTATTCTACGAATTTTTTCACGGCGACACCGGGCAATGCTTTGCCTTTCTTGGTATTCAAGCAGCAAAGCCGTTGCAGGGTGTTGTTACCTGCAACTGTAGCGCTGGCTTGGTGAGGTAGTATTAAAGCCAAGCTACCCACGCTCCTGTCGTTGGTGATAACACCAACGACGGCATCAAAGCTTTTTTTCCCTTGTTGGTGTTTTATCAGCAAGGCCGTTGCAGGGTGTTATCACCTGCAAATGAAGCGCAGTCACGATGAGCAATGCAATAAAGCCGAACACATTGCAGAATACTAAGACCGCCTGCCTGCCAATGTACAGAACAGGTTTATTCAGCTACGTTTGCAGGTGAAGAACACCTGCAAAAAACTAACAGCAAGAAGTTAGAGATTTTATTACATTTACAGACTAAAGTTTTGATATGTCTTACAGAGTAAATATTGTTTATAGCAGAGACAAGGATGGTTATTATGTATTCTGCCCTGAATTACCTGGATGTCAATCGCAAGGAGACACGTTTGAAGAAGCAAGAGAAAATATACAAGAAGCAGCAGAACTTTATCTTGAAACAATGTCTAAGGAAGAAATAGAGGGGGCATTAGGTACAGAACTGCTTACTTCAACAATGGAGGTGGAGGTTGGCTAAACAACAGACACTAACCGCCAAAGAAGCTGAAACCCTGCTATTAAAAGCAGGGTTTGTACTTGTTAGAACAAAAGGAAGCCATAGAATCTACCAGCGGGATAAAGAAAGAGTAGTAGTTCCTTTCATGCTGGAAAAATTCTTCATCCAAAGATTGTAAAACAGGTACTGGATGCTTGCGAAGGATAATCAGCAATAACGACGGTACTTTGCGGAAAATGCTTCCCGGTTTTAGTCTTTTCCCTTGTTGGTGTTCTATCAGCAAGGCCGTTGCAGGGTGTTGTCACCTTCAACTTAAGCGCGGTTTGGTGAGGTAGTATTAAGGCTAAGCAACCCACGCTCTTGTTATTGGTTATAACACCAATGACGGCCTCCCTCAAAAGCCAGGCGCTACTGCACCCAAAAAGAAGTTCTATAGCAAAACATTAACTACCTACCTTTAATTTCAATAATCTTTACTATTTTATTTTTGCTTCGTTAAGAAATGAATGAAACTGACATTGCTTTGAAAGACTTTATGCTTCTTAAAAACCTTCACTTTTGTAGCTGATAATTAAGCCGGCAACATGGTTAGAGAGATTTCTTAACGTATCAAAAAATTTTCTATTTAGGGTTATGCTGTAATATTGCAACGGTTGGGGCGCATTGCTGCATGAAGAAATTTAAGTAAAAGTGAGCCCCGCCAGAGGCGGGGACGATGCCGAAAAGAGGTTTGCAGCCTGTATCCAAAACCCTTTAAAAAACTAAAATGAGTAAGAATTTATTGATAGTGGAGTCTCCTGCGAAAGCAAAGACAATCGAGAAAATACTTGGTGAAGACTTCGAGGTGAAAAGCTGTTACGGACACATAAGAGACCTTGAGAAAGACGATATGGGTATTGATTTAAACAATCATTATAAGCCGCGTTATAAAGTACCCGAAGACAAGCAGAAGGTTGTAAAAGAATTAAAGCAGCTTGCCCGCAAAGCCAAAGAGGTTTGGCTGGCATCGGATGAAGACCGTGAGGGAGAAAGCATAAGCTGGCATCTCGCGGAAGAACTGGGTCTCGACCCAAAAATTACCAAGCGCATTGTTTTTCATGAAATCACTGCACCTGCCATCAGAAAAGCTGTTCAAACGCCGCGTTTAATAAATATGGATCTGGTAAATGCGCAGCAGGCGCGACGTGTTTTAGACAGGCTCGTAGGATTTGAACTGAGCCCGGTTTTATGGCGAAAAATAGGTATGCAACGCAGCCTGAGTGCAGGTCGGGTGCAAAGCGTAGCCGTAAGGCTGGTTGTTGAAAGAGAAAGAGAAATAAACAATTTTGCATCGGAAAGCAGCTACAAGATTGAAGCGCTGTTTTCGGCAAATGACATAAATAGTAAACCGGTAGCTTTTAAAGCAGACGGACCTGGCAAAATTTTACAACAGGAGAATGCTGAAAAGTTTTTAGACAGTTGTAAAGGAGCACAATATAGTGTGGCAGACGTAACTGTAAAGCCTGCTAAACGCACCCCGGCAGCGCCTTTTACCACATCTACCCTGCAGCAGGAAGCCAGCCGCAAATTAGGTTACAGCGTCAGTAAAACGATGCTGCTTGCCCAACGCCTGTATGAAAGCGGAAAGATAACTTACATGCGTACCGACAGCATTAACCTGAGCGAAACAGCGATGCAGGATATTCAGAAAGAAATTAAAAGCAGTTATGGCGACAAATATTACCAGCCACGCGAATACAAAAATAAAAATGCAAGCGCCCAGGAAGCCCATGAGGCTATTCGTCCCACGTACATGGAAAGCCACACGGTGAACGATGAGGAAGGTCGCAGATTATACGACCTGATATGGAAACGTACCATCGCCTCACAAATGAGCGATGCGGCCTTTGAGAAAACCACTGCAAAAATCACTATATCAACCAACAAAGACAACCTGACCGCAACCGGTGAGGTGATGAAGTTTGACGGTTTCCTGAAAGTATACAATGAAGGAAGAGATGATGAAGACGGAGAAGACGATGGCGAAGGTGTTCTTCCACCGTTAAGAGTTGCACAGGTGCTCGATTTCAGGGAAATGAGGGCTACACAAAAATTTACACGACCTGCACCAAGATATACAGAAGCATCATTAGTTAAGAAACTGGAAGAACTTGGTATTGGACGCCCTTCAACTTATGCTCCTACCATTACAACCATTATGAAACGCAACTATGTAGAAAAGCGTGATAAAGAGGGCGTAAAAAGAGAAGTGAATGTACTAATGCTGAAGAAAGACAATACCATAAAAAAAGAAGTTGTTACAGAAAATACCGGCGCCGAAAAGGCTAAACTATTTCCTACCGACTTAGGAATGGTTGTGACCGATTTCTTAAAACAACACTTTAAAAATGTGATGGATTATGGCTTTACTGCACAGATAGAAGAAGAGTTTGACGAAATAGCTGAAGGCAAAATGAAGTGGAGCAATATGATTGATGACTTTTACAAACCCTTCCACAACAGTATTGAAGTAACGCTTGAAACAGCCGAAAGAGCAAAAGGCGAAAGAGTATTGGGCGTCGAAGCCGAAACAGGCAAAAGGGTAACTGCAAGAATGGGTCGTTTTGGCCCAATGGTTCAAATAGGAGAATCGAATGTAGAAGAAGAAAAGCCACGCTTTGCCAGGTTAAAAGCTGACCAAAGCATTGAAACCATAACGATGGGTGAGGCAATGGAACTGTTTAAACTGCCATTGATGTTGGGTGAATATGAAGGGAAAGAAGTAGCTGTAAACGCGGGAAGATTTGGTCCGTATGTGCGTTGGGGAGAAGAGTTTGTATCGTTACCACGGGGAGAAGATCCGCTAACAGTTGATTTGGATCGGGCTATAGAAATAATCGGGGGCAAACAAACTGCGGATGCACCTATCGCGGTATACGAAGACAAACCGGTAACAAAAGGCAAAGGCAGGTTTGGCCCTTTCATAAAATGGAATGATCTGTTTATTAATATTCCCAAAGGGTACAACTTTGACAACCTTACGCAAAAAGAC
>CAXUMK010000329.1:0-6161 GCA_964251885.1 uncultured Segetibacter sp.
CTTTACCCAAACATCGCCAATATGCCGGCAATAACCGCAAACAGGGCAACACCCTCGATGAAAGCCGCTGTCAAGATCATGTTAGCGCGAATGTCATTGGAGGCTTCAGGCTGGCGGGCGATACTTTCAACCGCACCCTTACCAATCTGGCCGATACCAATACCTGCTCCAACTGCAGCAAGACCTGCACCGATTGCTCCTCCGGCATTTGCCCAGGGAGTTGTGCTTAACAATACTAATAAATCCATAATTGCATTTTATAATGGTTAAAAAAAAATGTACTTATATAATAACGGTATCATCAAAACCATTTGTTTTGTGCTCATCGTGAACGTGATGAGGTTCTTCGATAGCCTGGCCAATAAACACGGCTGTAAGATTGGTAAATATAAATGCCTGGATAAACGCAACAAGCAGTTCGATCAGGTAAATGAAAACAGCAAAAGCAATTGATATCGGCGAAAATCCCCAGCCAATTCCTTTACTTAATTCTCCAAAAATAAATATCAAAGAGACCAGGCAGATAATAATAATATGGCCTGCGAGCATGTTTGCAAAAAGACGTATGATTAATGCAAAGGGTTTAGTGAAAAGCCCGAGAATTTCAACAGGAACCATAATAAATTTTATTCCTAAAGGTACCGGCGGATTAGCTATATGACCCCAATAATGTTTATTGCCGCTTACATTTATTACGATAAAAGAAATTACCCCAAGAACTGCTGTGAAGGCAATATTACCTGTAACATTTGCAGTACCGGGTACTAAGCCAACCAGGTTATTAATAAGAATAAAGAAGAAAACGGTAAGAAGATAGGGTAAATATTTTTCACTTTTGTATCCAAGATTTGGTCTGGCTACTTCATCTCTCACAAAAGTGATCACAGGCTCGATCGCATTTTGAAAACCGGCAGGCGCTTTAGTAGTACCAATCCCACTTTTGTATTTAGATGCTACCCTTAGCATAATAACAACCAGCAGCAGCAATGCGAGAAGCATTTGCACTACATTTCGTGTCAGAGAAAAATCATAGACTTTTACATCTTCATTTACAGAGGTGATTTTCCCTTTCTCTAATTTATAGCCATTATATGTTCCTTCACCCTCTTCAAATTTTGAAGACATAAAAACATCCAATCCTTTTTGGCGGGAATACAAAATAACCGGCAAAGGAATAGACCAGGAATGTTCTTTTCCGTCAGAACTTTTGTATGAAAAAAAATGGAACTCGTGTGCATCAAGTACGTGACCAAATATTACCTCGTTTGCGTCAAATGCTACCTTTTTGCCTTCTTCTTTATTACCGTCATTTGCTGAAGCTGAATTGGAAAGAGTAAGAAAAAAAAGAGTGAAAACTGCTGCCACTATTGTTTTGATGCTCTTTGCAAACATACGTTTTTTGAATTTGCGCAAAGATATGGTTTGGAGACCAAAAAATAAATTCGAATAGCGAAAGAAAAAATACTTTGACAAATTGCGATAGCAATACATTGCCTCTGTGTGCATCTCAAATTATCTCTTAATTGTGCGTCATTGCGAGCCTTGCCCCGCCTAAGGCTTCCAATGACGGGTAGAAAATTAAGGACGATGTGGTAGATAAAATGTCAGGTTATGCAATGCTGTACCGCTCCTTCTCCGCAAGGAGAAGGAGCCGGAGGATGAGGTCTTGCCAAGTGTCAACCTGATTATGCAGGGATTGCTTCCACGCCTCAAGTGGGACAAGGCTTCCAATGACGGGTAGAAAATTAAGGACGATGTGGTAGATAAAATGTTAGGTTATGCAATGCTGTACCGCTCCTTCTCCGCGGGGAGAAGGAGCCGGAGGATGAGGTCTTGCCGAACAGCGAAAAAATTGTACAAGTAGCCCCGCCTGAGGCGGGGACTATGATTCATAGTAGTAATACAGCCCGGCTCATAAAGCGTATTGCACATTTTTATACGGCTTCAGGTATAATCCATCTTTTGCCTTTTTACTGCTTGATGTACTGCCTTGTAAAATCTGAATTTAATATTTAGTTTAGAGGCTATTACAAAAACACAGTTACGAACTGTTGCCATCACCCAAAACTTACCTGCAAATGCAAAAGAAATTTTCCCGTTTAGTTAGCCTGGTTCAAAAGCAGTATCAATCAGTAACCGAAAAAACGGGCCGTATACCTTTTGCATTACGGGCAGCAGGTGGAGATATTCACACTTTTGGCGGGGCAGAACCTGTCTTTACCATCATTTTAAATAATGAGCAGGGTGTGGCTGCGCTAAGCACCCTTGAGCAAAGTACCATTACAGATGCTTACCTCGCAGGAGATATAGACCTGGAGGGCGACCTATTGCAGGTGCTGGCATTAAGAGAACTTTTTAACGATAACAGGGGTATGCGCTTTGTGTGGCGCTTTGTTCAGCCGTTTCTTTTCGGACAGGTAAAAAGCGATAAGAAGTGGATATCACATCACTACGATACAGAGGAAGATTTTTTTCTTCTCTTTCTCGACACCAGGCACAGGGCTTACTCGCAGGCGATTTACCTGCATGACGATGAACCAATTGAAGATGCACAAACCCGCAAATTTGATTTTGCTTTAGATGCTGTGAAAGCAAAACCCGGAGACCGGGTACTTGACATAGGCGGCGGATGGGGTTCGTTTGTCGAGTATGCAGGTAAAAAAGGAATACGGGTTACATCACTTACTATTTCAAAACGGTCGCAGGAGTATGTACAAAAATTGATTGACCGTGAAAATGTTCCGTGCAAAGTTTTACTGGAGCATTTCTTTGAACACCATCCGCAGGAGAAATACGATGCAATTGTGAACTGCGGCGTTACAGAACATCTGCCTGATTATGCTGCATCCATCAAACACTACGGCAAGCTCTTAAAACCCGGAGGATACCTGTATCTTGATGCGAGTGCAGAACGGGTAAAGCATGCTCAGGGAAGTTTTATGTCGCGCTATGTTTATGAAGGGAATGCTTCACTGCTTTGCCTGCACGAGTATCTTGCTGAAGTGGCCAAAAGCCCTTTTCAGCTTGTTGGTGTTTGGGACGACCGACATAGTTATTATCTCACTACAAAAACATGGGCGCAAAAATTCGACTGCAGCCGCGAAGAAATAGAAAGAAGATGGGGTAAAAAGCTTTACCGCATTTTTCAGCTTTACCTGTGGGGAAGCGCAGAAGGTTTCCATTCAGGGATGATTGATGCGTATAGGGTTGTATTGAGGTTGCCTGTATCGTAATACCCCAAACCCCTAAAGGGGCTTTAAAACCAAACAACATGAGAACCTGCTGATTTTTTTGTTGCAGTAAAAGTGAGTGACACAACGATGTCTAATTGAAACTCTACAGTTTGCAAAAAAAAAAATGTTCATTAGCAGCCATAGCGATACTGATTTGATTTTTTTCATTCCACTCTCTTCCCATTCTCGAGCTTGATAAATTTTGTTACACATGCAGGAATTTCATGCACGTAATGCGAAACATAGATAAGGGTTTTATTACCTGTTATACATATTTCATTTATCATTTCTTTAAACCTGTTGGTTTGCTCTTCGTCCAGTCCCTGGCAAGGTTCATCTAAAATGAGCAGGGGAGGGTTTTTTACAAGAGCCCGGGTAAGAAGCACTAAGCGTTGCTGGCTGTTTGATAACTGGTTTAGAAACTTATTGCGAAGATGTTCGATTGTAAGTAACTGCATCCATTTCGCTACAAGCGTTGATTGCTGTTCATTTATTTTTCTAAACAATCCTATGGTATCAAACAAGCCTGAAGCAACTACATCAAAGCAATTGGTGCCTTTTTCAAAATACAAATGAAGTTCAGGCGAAACAAACCCGGTCTTTTTTTTAATATCCCAGATGCTCTCGCCGGTGCCACGCTTTCTGTCAAATAAATAAATGTCATTTGCATAAGCCTGCGGGTTATCAGCATTTACAAGGCTTAGCAAAGTCGACTTTCCCGAACCATTTGGACCTGATAAAGACCATCGTTCTCCATTTCTAACTTCCCAGTTTATATCGTCTAAAATAGTGTGGTCGTAACGAATGGTCACATTTCTCATTCGTACAGCATAGTCAAATGAAGCCTGTTTATTAATTGAAGTTAATTGCTGCAATAATGAATGATCAAATGAAAATGAGGATGCGTTTTTTTGGTGAGCTTCATTCCACTTACGGGGATGGATTGCTTCAGTGAAATAAGAGCCATCTGCAGCAAGTGATAAAATATGGGTAATAAAAAAAGGGATGTGAGCAGCAGAAGTAACCATTATAATGTGAATGCCTTTTTTGCCCACCGCGGCCAAAACTTCTTCGAGCTTGTGACAGCGTGTTACATCAAGCCCGGTAAAGGGATTGTCGAGTAACAAAAAAGCTGGCTGTAACAGCAGCGCTTTTACTATTTGCAGCCGTTTGTTTTCTCCGTTGGATAATTGAATCAGCCTTTCTGCAAAAAGTTTTTTTATATCAAACAATTCAGCCAGTTCGATCAACTGCGCTTTTGCGGCAACGTTTTTAGAAAGTGCAATTTGCAAGTCTTCTTCTACTGTAATCGCATCTTCTGCATCCTGCGAATTAAAACGTTGCTGATAATAAAAATGACTGGTGTTTGATAAGTTTTTGAAATGATGCTGCTGTTCGACCAGCACTACTTTTTTTCTACTGGCAGGATTGTTTTCATGAAACGCAACATGCCCTGTAAAATGTTGTCGTCCTGAAAGCGCTTTAAGTAAAGTGGTTTTACCCGAACCTGCCGGTCCAACAATAGCCCATTGTTCTCCTGTACCTACGGCAAAAGAAATTTCATTCAGTATCGTTTGCCCGTTTTGTTTAACTGTCAATTTATCTGTGCGCAAAACCTCCATCGGTATTGATCTGACTTACACTTTTATTTAATTGTTCCAATCGTTTAGCAGGCGGCGGATCAATACGATCTGACCGGTATGATAGCTTGTATGATCTGCAATCAGCAAAGCTTCTTTAAAAAGATTTTGCCCGTCTCCGTGCCGGAAAGGAGCGAATAAGTCAGCGTCGGGTTTATGTAGCAGATCAATAAAATTTTGTCTGTCGTCCTGTATTTTATCCAGGCAGTTTTGCCAACTACCTGTATCAGTTGGCGCCTCTTGTGCAGGCCAGTATTCATCGGGCCATTTTAATGGTTTATAATACTTATTGACAGAAAAGTCAAGAATATCAGCCTGCGTGATCCTGATATGCTGAACCAGCATCCAGATGCTGTAAGGAAGATCGGGTGGCTTAATGCCAAAATTTTCCGGAGCCAGGTTTTCTATCGACTCGTCAAAAGTCACATGTGCGTTTCCCCCAACGATTAATGAAGACAGATGTTTAACGAGGTCTTCTAAATGGTTTTCAGCATTCATAAAAGTGATTGGTTTTTTATTATGTGGAAATGATATTTCAAGTATAATTGGCTAATCAGCTAATTAGCTAATGTGCTAATATGCTAATGCACTGATTGCTATACTTCTCACCTTAATTCTACTTTAACAAACTAAAGCCAGTTGTTTTTTGTGGGACGAACAGAAGTTTTTCATGTCATCATCGTTGTGTCACTCACTTGTACTTGTATATTTTATGGCATCTTTTTCACCTATTACCATTTCATTTTATACTTTCCAAGATGCTTTTCAACTTTGTTAAAGTAGTACTAAGTTTCCCGCTAACGGTACAAGTTCCCGAAAGAGCGGGACAAGAGATGCATTGCCAAATATAGAATTTGAATTGACAACATGTAACCTTATTACCTTAGTAACACATGTATTTGCCCAAAATAACTAACCTTATTACCTTATTTCGCCATTTTAGAGTCTTCTGATAGTGCTTTATGAATGCGTCGTATTCTCCTTCCGCTCACGATTCTTTCCAGGAATAGAAGGACTACGATTTTGTGTTATCAAAACAAATTGAGTATACAGATTGTGGTATTCTGTTCATGACTTATGATAAGGTAATAAGGTTTTTTTCTTCCTCTTTTCTATCCTTTACTAAGGTAATAAGGTTTTTTATGCTGGTCTCTATTGTTCGTCATTGCGAGGTACGAAGCAATCCCATTTGGTTTGAACATGCCTACTATAGCAGGGATTGCTTCGTCGTTCCTCCTGCCAATGACACATTTTTAAAACCACTGTACTTTAATTACTTTTGCATTAA
>CAXUMK010000330.1:0-6117 GCA_964251885.1 uncultured Segetibacter sp.
GTACAACATTAAGTGGAGTAAACGAAAAGCCCCAAAATCAAGCCCCGTTGCCTGTGAGGTAGCGGGGCTTTTTGTTCTACTCCCTGTTGATCAAAGCCGGTGTGCACTTAGGGTACAAAGTAGCGCTCTTGAACAAGAGTATTGCCAATAAAGGGGCTGGACGTTGGAGCAATCGGCTGCAGTCCGCTATCAGCTTCGGTTCCGGCAGGACGTTAATAATTAGCATTAGTTCATATCTTCAACTTTTAAGACAATACTGCGCTTCAGTTGTTGGCAGACGATTCTCAAATATCAAAACAACGCCAAGCCCTGTTCGTTGCCTGCAAGCTTTCCGCAGGTCTCAAAACTTTTTTAAATAGCGTTCCTTTTTTATCTTTACTTTCAAAGCAACTTTATCATGACCGATTTGCAACTATATTCAGAACTTTCATCACTCCCGACCGACCTGAAAAAAGAGGTTCAAGATTTTATTGAGTTTTTAAAAACCAAGGCAAAAAAACAAAATTTCAACAAGCAACGGAAGTTTGGTGCTGCAAAAGACTTTTTTAAAGTGCATGCTGATTTTGATGAACCTTTAGAAGACTTTAAAGACTATATGTGATGGACTTACTTTTAGAAACGCATGCATTCATTTGGTTTTTAAATGGAGACAATCAACTACCTGTGTCCATTAAAAATCTTATTACAGACACCTCCAACAAGTGTTACCTAAGTATTGCCAGTATTTGGGAAATTGCTATAAAAAGTAAGTCTGAATAAGTTGGAGTTGCAAGGTGACTTCAATCAAATAGCAGGTTTTTTACTTGATAATGACATTGAAGTAATGCCTATTACTTTTGAGCATATACAACGTTTATTGCAACTTAGCTTTCATCATCGTGACCCATTTGACCGTATTATTATTGCACAATCCTTTACTGAAAACTTGACTGTTGCAACTAAGGACGCAGTTTTTCATGAATACGGAGTAAACATTATTTGGAAATAAGCCAGCAGGCAACATTAATTGGAGTAGACGAAATGCCTAAAAATTAAGCCCCGTTGCCTGTGAGATAGCGGGGCTTTTTGTTCTACTCCCGGTGGACCGAAGCCGGTATAAGCTTAGGGTGCACAGTAGTGCTTTGAACAAGAGTATCGCCAATAGTGGGGCCGGACGTTGGAGCAATAGCCTGCATATCGCTACCATCTTCGGTTCGGGCGGAAGGAACTCTTTTGAACATCAGAATAAACTTTTCATCTTTGGATAAATAATGAACTTCGGTTGCCAGGCGGAGGTTTTTCAATTCCGCCACCATCGGCAATATTCTTGCTTGAGGGTAATTGTTTCAATAGGGATGGCAGTTTAAAAACGCCCGCCTGTGTAACCGTTGTTCAGGATGTCTTGTTAATTCAAAACAATACTGAAGTACAAGGCGAAACCCTTTTGGCCGGCAAGCCTGCATATACTTTACATGGTGCAAGCCCCGTCAGACTACAGTCGCATGGTGAGCCGGGTCGAACGGTTAGTTTTAGAAATATATGGATCAAACCTTTATGAACCTTTAAATAATCATCTTACCTTTTAAAAAAATTTGGTAAAAGTTTGCTTCGAAAAAATAAATGTCAACTAACCGTCAACAAGCGTATTGCTTCAAGCGGGGCTGACACAGCGCATCATCAGCAGTTTTAATTCTATCAGCTTCAGTTCGGCGTGACGGAAAGCAGATAAATAGCATCAATGAACATCAGCAATAAAACATTAATTAGCTTTTGTTTCCGGCTAAAACTGCGCTATTGCCCCGCCTGAAAGCAATATCTATTCGTTGGCGGTAACGCAAAAACATCCTACACGACATTGAAATGAACACTTAGCAGATTGTATAAATACATGTTTGATGAATTACAGGCAAGGCTACTTTAAACAAAAAATATACTTTTCTTGTATATTCCTTCGTTAAGTTAGATTATACAAAATTTATAAATCAATAAAATCATGTTTCAAAAGTTTACAACCACCGATAAACTATTATTTACCGCAGCTTTTCTTTCGCTTATTTTCTCCGAAATATTGTATTTCAAAGGAGAAGCGATCGCCGCCATATTTATTGGTATTTGGGTGCCATCAATACTGGCTTTCGGAATTTATTTAAAACTGCTAAACAACAAGAAAAATGACTGAAATAATACCATATTTCGCAGGGCTGATTACCCTATTATTCGCAGCAGGCTTTTTGTTGGCATTAAGAGAAATGAAGAAAAACAATTCCTGAACACTGCTGGGTAAATACTCCTGAATTAAGATACCAGCGGTAGTGGGTAAGAACTGCCCGGCAGCTTGCTGAGTCAGGCAAACAGGTGATAGCAACCTCCATAATAATGAACGCGCTGCTGAAACAGGGATGTCTTCCCTAAAAAGCTAAACGATAGCAGCTTGTACTTTTATAATATAAAATGACCGATACTTTTTTATCAGCCCGGTGGGAAAATTTGATTATGGCAAATTATAAGGTGAATGCTGATGTGTTAACACCGTATTTGCCGCATGGTGTTGAACTGGATTTTTACAATAATAAAACCTATGTGAGCCTTGTTGGTTTTATGTTTAAACAAACAAGCCTGTTCAATATACCAATCCCGTTTTTAGGAACATTTGAAGAAATTAATCTGCGTTTTTATGTGAAGAGAGTTGAAGGAGACACTGTAAAAAGAGGCGTGGTTTTTATAAATGAAACTGTTCCGTACAAATTGGTTGCCTGGCTTGCCAACAAATTATATAAAGAACACTACATTGCCATACCTACAAAAAACTTAATAGATATCAGAAATTCAGCCAAAAAAATAATGTATGAATGGAAAATTAATAAAACGTGGAATCACATTTCTGTGAATGCTGCCGTTGAAAATAAAAAAATGTCACCGGGCAGTATAGAAGAATTCATCTTTGAGCATTACTACGGGTATACAAAAATAAATGACCGTCTGTCACATGAATACAAAGTGAATCATCCCAGATGGCAGGTGAATAAAGTAATTGACTATTCTATTTATTGCGACTTTAAATCGATGTATGGAAACGATTTCTCCTTCCTGAGTAATCAGAAGCCCGATTCAGTTATTATAGCTGAAGGTTCACCGGTCACTGTTAAATGGAAGCGAACTTCGTTTTAAATATTTTATCGATGCAACAAAAACATATAGCCAGGATAATGAAATGGCTTGGGGAAGACAGAACTCCGTTTGAAGTTATAAAAACACAATTTGGTTTTCAGAGGCTGATGTAATTGCGCTGATGCAAAGAGTTTGACTATCCTTTTATAGCAAAGCATATTCACAAAATCACATTTCACTGTTCAACTTCCAACGAAATTCAGAGAATATTATATTTTTAAGGAGAAAGCAGGGGAATTTTATTTCCAGACTTAGATGGAATCGCTAATGACCTTAAAACTGAACTTGTATTTGGTAACTTTCAGCTGCCGGATACAGAAACCAGACTTAGAACAAAATTGAAATAACGGACAGCCAGCCGCTAACATTAAGTGGGATTAGACTAAAAGCCTTAAAATTAAGCCCCGTTGCCTGTAAGGTAACGGGGCTTTTCGTTCTACTACCTGTTGACCAAAGCCGGTGTGAGCTTAGGGTACAAAAGTATTGCCAATAGTGCGGCTGGACAGCGTGTCCCGCTTTTTCTGCTGGATTAGGGCAATCATGCCCTACGGTTGCAGGTGATAACACCCTGCAACGGCGAAAAAAATTTGCGAACTTTAAAACTAATTTCTATTTTGTTCATTGTATGGACACATCACCTGTAACTCCCGACTCTATCATCATCACAATCGTTTATACTATCCTGCTATTGTGGGGAGTGTTTATTGGCGTGCGCCAGGTATACCAGGGATTCCGCCGGCCGCAGCAACTGTTGAACCCGCTCTTTGGCAATAGAACGGCGATAACCATCTTCACAGCTCACTTAATAATTGTCTCCCTCGATCTGTTCGTCTGCGGACCATTGGCTCTACATTACAAAAGCAAGCTGTGGTATTGGGGCGGACGCATAGCGCTGCTGACAGCTTCGCTCCCGGTCGCCTTTTACTTCAACCGCAATCCGCAATCGTTTGGTAAGCTCATTGGAACATGGGTACGTATCCGTAACTATTTTGAGATATCGCTGCATGTGCTGGTAGGAGCTATTGCACTTAACTGGTTTTATTACTACGGACTGCTTTACTGGCTCGTTGCATATCGCTATCTCGATGTAGGCCCACGCAGGCTCTTCCAGACTTTTTATAACACACCCGAGAAACTGGCGAAGCGTAAGTGGGGGCCTACGCTCAATTGGGTGGTTATTGTCTCAATATATGTTCTTACCGCGATCGCCATTTACCATCGCAAAGTGATCTATGCAGCGCCGCCCCCTGATGCGAGACCCGAACACGTGGCGCAGAGCTTTGAGTGGATTATTGTTGTGGCTATCAACGTGGCTGTTGCAATGTTCTTTGGTACCCTATTGCGAAAATATACCGGGCCGGGCCCTGCTGTAGATCTGCTGCCGCACACTGAAACGAAAGCAGCCGAAACCACGGCCGGTGGCTATTTAAAATAACTTAAACACAAACAAGGCTATGCAAATTCCTGACATTACGAAAGGCAATATTGCCATTGATCGCCTGCTTGAGGTAACTACTAACCCAAGGCACCGCTATATCCTGATGAGCTATGCCAGGCATCGCCTCCTGGAATTTTCAGGACATTACGAGGACGTCCTTGCAGATGACATGATGAACGACCATCCGGTCTATAACTTCCAGGCATTTGGCCTCGATCTCAAGATCGATGGTAAGAACGAGGTGCGGGCAATGTACCGCAATTGGGCAGAGACCAACCAGTGTGTGTTCTATGCCGAGGATGAACAGGTTGCCGTTGCCGACAATTTCGTCGCATCGAAGCTCACCGTGTATCAGCAGGTTTGGGGAGGAACGCTGTTCAGCACTAAATTGCTCCACATTTTGCCAAAGGGACTATCACGGGAAATATTCATCAAGATGCTCGACTTTAGAGGCATCAAGCCGGACGAGAATCACATGTACCTTTACAAGAGCCATGAGCAATGGTTTTGGCCTTATGATGACCGCTGCCGGTTGTTAGGCGAATATGTTCTTGAACCCGATCGATCAACGTCTGAGATCATGAAACTCGAACCGCACCAGGTGCTTACCGCAGCCGAGGCAGGAGAGCTGTTGCTTCCCCACGTAAAGCCATTGCCCGATTTCGATGAGTACGTGTTGCAAGAAAAAGAGTTGGTTTGACAAATCAGGGCTTAAATCTGTCAACTTCTTTAAGTGGAGAGATGACAGTTGGTAGATGACTGATGACAGAAAAAGGTTCCATCAACTATCGACAAACATCTGTCAACTTCTTTGAACTTTTCTGTCATCTGTCAACTATCATCCATCAACTCTTCCCGCTGCGTAAAGAATAAAAAGTACAAGGGAGTGACACAACCAAAGTTGAACAAAGTGCAAATGCTGGTACCAAAAAAATCAATAAAAATTAAAACTGCTTCAAATAACTGATCTTGGCTATTGCATGATCTTCGGTTAGTTTCTTTTGATCTAAGCTATTAAAGCCGGTATGATTGTAGACGACATAGATATACGATAAAGGCTTGTACTCCCACGAGAAACGGATGTTGTAATTGTCTGAACGGTTCTCAGAATTTTTTTGATAAAACCCGGTCAACTGCACCCGTGGGTTTAAAGCAAAACGCGCCTGAATACTATACAAATCAACCCTTTCGGTTGTCTTTGGTTGGCCGACACCAATGAAATAATTCCGGTTAAAATGACCTAAAATGGAGATATGCGGTATGGGTGCAAACTGCAATTTCAAATCGGTTGTATTGAGGTGACCGTTAAAATAACTTCCCCAGTGATACATACCTGAAACGTTTACAATCTTTGAAGGATCGGTGCTGAACCATAATCCCTGGCGCATGTAATTGTAACTTCCCGGCTGTATAATTATTCCCAATGGCTGAAATGTTTCTGTAAGACGCTGAAAGGCGGGATTAAATTCATATCCAAAATAAGCGCCGCTTTGAAAATTGAGCCAGAGGGGGAAAAGCAGTAAGTCGCTTTC
>CAXUMK010000331.1:0-6103 GCA_964251885.1 uncultured Segetibacter sp.
GCTGCTTTCATTCCAAAAACTGACCAGGGCGACCTGATCGTGAACATGGAACTTGAACCTAAGGCAACCGTTTACAGAACCAACATGCTGGTGCAGCAGGCTGAAAAGATCCTCTTGGAACAACCTGAAGTCGAAAAGGTATTTTCCAGTGTAGGTTTTGTGAGCGGAAGCATATCTGGAACCAGCAGTAACGCGAACCTTGCCGAACTCACGCTAACATTAGTTGATAAGCAGAAACGTAGCATGTCTGCAGAAGAATACGGAACATTCATCCAGCAAAAGCTCAGCCAGAGGATAGCCGGGGTTAAGTTCACCGCGGCATCTACGTCCATTACCGGAAATGTAAGTAGCGCCCCAATACAAATCGCTGTAAAAGGCACTGACATCAATAAAGTTCGCCAGGTTGCCGAGGCTTATAAAAGTATCGTAAATGAAGTTCCGGGCACCCAGTTCGTAAAGCTCTCTGTAAAAGACAGAAAATCTGAAGTGGATGTCAAACTGAACAGAGAAAAAATGAGCATGCTTGGACTAAATGCAACAACGGTGGGAGCTATTTTACAAAACTCATTCAGCGGCATTGATAAGAGCAAGTTTAAACAGCAGGGAAATGAATACGATATTATGGTAAGTCTGGATAAGTCTAATCGTTCAGACATCAAGTATGTCCGCAATCTGCCTTTTATAAATGCAGGGGGAAAAACCATTTTGCTCAGTCAGTTTGCTGAAGTAAAAGAGACACTGGGAGAAACAACACTACAACGTATCGATCGCCTGAGTTCAATCATGGTACAAGCTAACGTTGCCGGACGGCCTACGGGGACAGTGAGCGATGAAATCAGAAAAAAAACCGAATCGATTAAGACGCCGGAAGGAATAAGTATTGAATTCCTGGGTGATTCAAAAAGTCAGCGGGACGCCTTTGCAAGCCTCGGCCTGGCACTGGCTACTGCGATCCTGTTGGTGTACCTCATCATGGTTGCCTTGTACGAGAATGCTGTATACCCTTTTGTTGTTCTGTTTTCGATTCCTGTGGCACTGGTGGGTGCATTGTTAATTCTTGCAATAACTATGGAAACCCTCAACATCTTTACTATCATCGGGATGATTATGCTTTTAGGACTGGTAGCGAAGAATGCCATTCTGATCGTAGATTTTACCAACAAGTTAAAAGCTGAAGGTTATACGGTTAAAGATGCGCTTGTTGAAGCCGGAAAGGAAAGACTGCGTCCCATTTTGATGACTACTCTGGCTACGATCTTCGGAATGCTTCCCATCGCAATTGCAAGCGGCGCTGCATCGGAGATCAAGAACGGTATGGCCTGGGTAATTATTGGAGGACTTACCAGTTCAATGATCCTGACATTGTTCGTAGTACCAAGTATGTATTTGATAATCGACAACTTAATAAGTCGTTTTTCCAGGCAACAGAAAGGCACTCCAACTATTCAAATTGTTGACTCATTAATTTAAAACTTTAGTTATGACAGAAGATCAAATTATTCAGACTTCAGAAAAAATTGCAGAACGTTTTCGTTACTGGCCCAACGCCTCGGCTAAGCTCTGTATTCAGAGATAATTAGCCCCCATTTTTAAAAATATCTTTGCTGATGGTTTTTTTTTAGCGAATAACAGTGGCATTATAGACGTATGGAATAGTTAGAGGAATTATTTTTATTGCATGATTCGAATATAAATTCATGAATATTTACTTAGTTCATTAAAAGGTAGCTAAACAGCTAACTATGAACGCCTGCGTATGCTGATAAGCAGGCAATATCACCTGCAAACCTATATTTGAAACTCGCAAATATCCCTGTTGTTAGCATAATAAGCGACTGTATCAGGCATCGTTACTTTGCATCATACAATTAAAACATAATTATAATGAACACAAAGAAAGTTTGGTTGGTAACCGGCGCATCAAAAGGCTTAGGACTTAGCCTTGTACAACAACTTGTGAAAAAAGGCTATAACGTAGCAGCAACTACCAGAGATTTAGCGACCTTAAGCCTGGAAGCAGGTGATGATAAACCGAATTTACTTCCATTGGAAATAGATTTAGTAAACAATGATAGTGTTGCATGGGCGGTGTCTATGGTAATCGAAAAATTTGGGGCAATAGATGTTGTGGTGAATAATGCGGGTTACGGACAGTTAGGCACACTCGAAGAGCTCAGCGACGAGGAAGCACGCAAAAACTTTGATGTGAATGTATTTGGGTCTTTAAACGTCATCCGCAATGTAATGCCACATTTCCGGACGAAAAAATCAGGCGCCTTCTTCAATATTTCTTCCATTGCCGGTTTCCTGGGCACTTTCCCTGGCTGGGGTATCTATAATGCAACCAAGTTTGCAGTGGCTGGTTTTACTGAGGCGCTTTCAGCGGAGGTTAAGTCGCTTGGCGTTACGGCTACTGTTGTTTATCCAGGCTATTTTAGAACTAATTTCCTGATGAAAGGATCGCTGCGTTTAGCGGCACACCCGATCGCTGAATATAAGGAAGCAAGGGAACTGGAAACCATTCACGACGAACAGATAGCCGGTAATCAACCCGGCGACCCCGAACGTGCCGCAACAGTTCTTATACAGGTTGCAGAAAGTGATACCCGCCCTCTTCACTTATTTTTAGGAACCGATGCTTTTGACATGGCAGCCGGTAAAATAGAAGCTGTTCAGCAGGATTTAAAGTTTTATGAAGACCAAACAAAATCTACTGACTTTCAAAAATAAGTAACGCCTCTTATCTTACTTATTGCTATTCCTATATCAGTAGTCAGCTAATGCGTTGATGTCAAACGATTGGAAAGCTGATTTCTTAATACAACACTATCATTAAACATTCTTAGCCATGAAAAAGGTATTATTTGTAATAACAAGCCATGATGAATTGGGCGATACAGGTAGAAAAACAGGAGTATGGATTGAGGAATTTGCTGCGCCATATTATTATCTTGCCGATGCAGGTGTGCAAGTTAGTATTGCATCCCCAAAGGGCGGGCGGCCACCTATCGACCCGATGAGTGAGGAACCCGGGTACCAGACTGAACACACCAGGAGATTTTACCATGATGATAAAATGCAGGAGATGTTTTCAAACACACTAAGATTAGAAGATATTGACCAGGATGATTACGATGCTATATTTTATCCGGGTGGGCACGGCCCTATGTGGGACCTGTCTGAAGACAGAGATTCCATTGCTCTTATCGAGGGCTTTTATTCCCATGATAAACCTGTAACCGCTGTCTGTCACGGCCCTGCAGCTTTTAAAAATGTAAAAAATCCTGACGGCACTCCATTAATCACCGGTAAAAAAGTAAGCGGATGGTCCAATACTGAAGAGGCGGCTGTGAATGCGACAGATATTGTTCCATTTTCATTGGAGAACATGCTTAAGGAAAATGGCGGCATTTATTCTAAGACAGAAGATTGGGGGGCTTATGTAGTGGTTGACGGGCAATTGATAACTGGTCAAAATCCGGCATCTTCTGTATTGGTAGCCGAAAAACTCCTGGAAAAAATCAACTTATAGTTAGTAACTTCTTCCCAGGAACGAACGCAAATGCATTATGATTCCTCAATTTTAAGCTTTAAATAAATTGTATGCTCCAATCAATAAATCCATATTCCCTGGAGAAAGTTTATGAAATAAGGGAATTCGATAAACACGATATTGAAAACGCCATTAACAAAGCACACGAACAATATAAGTTTTGGAAGAGTGTGTCATTTGCCGACAGGGCAAATTTAATGAATGCAGCAGCGGCAGAGCTGAGAAGTAATCGTGAGGAATATGCTGTTGCAATTACAAATGAAATGGGCAAACCCATCGCCCAATCGCTGGCAGAAATAGAAAAGTGCGCTTTGGTTTGCGAATATTATGCTGCGAATGCAGAAGAACAGTTGAGTAATAAAGCAATCGAAACCGAAGCTTATAAAAGCTATGTAAGCTACGAACCGATAGGAATAGTGTTAGCAATAATGCCCTGGAACTATCCTTTCTGGCAGGTTTTTCGTTTTGCGGCACCTGCATTAATGGCGGGAAATGTTGGTCTTTTAAAGCACGCAAGCAACGTGATGAAAAGTGCTGAAAACATTGAAAAGGTTTTCAAGAGAGCCAGATTTCCGGACGGATGCTTCACTAATCTGCCCATCCGCAGCGACATGGTTGAAGAAATCATTAAAAACGAAAAGGTAAAGGCCGTTACGCTCACCGGAAGTGAAGCAGCAGGTAAGGCGGTAGCCGTTACGGCGGGTAGTCAAATCAAAAAGACCGTTCTTGAGTTGGGCGGCAGTAATGCGCTGGTGGTTTTTGAAGATTGCAACCTGGAGCAAACCGTTAAAACCTGTGTCCAATCCCGTTTTCAGAATGCCGGACAAAGCTGTATTGCAGGTAAAAGATTGTTGGTACAGGCTTCAATAGTACAGGAATTTACAAAGAAGTTTTTGACAGCCGTAAGCGAACTTAAACCGGGTGACCCGATGAATAAAGAAACCACTATGGGAACAATGGCTCGTGTAGAACTCGCTGAAGAACTTGAAGAGCAATTAAAGACAACGCTTAACCGGGGGGCGAAGCTGTTATTGGGCGGTAAAAGAAAGGATGCTTATTTTGAGCCGACAGTACTAGGTGATGTTACGGAGGATATGTCTGTTTTTAAGGACGAAACCTTTGGGCCGGTTATCGGAATAACGGTTTTTGAGCAAGACGAGGAAGCCGTAGAACTTGTAAATGCCAGCAGGTATGGTTTGGGCGTTTCCATTTTTACTGAAAATATAGAACGGGCTCAATATCTTATTCCAAAATTTGATGAGGGGGCGGTATTTGTAAATGAGCTTGTGAAAAGCGACCCCAGGCTGCCTTTTGGAGGAACCAAACTCTCAGGATACGGACGTGAGTTATCTGTTGACGGAATTCAAGAGTTTGTGAATAAGAAAACAGTGTATATAAAAAGGAATTAAAAGTTTTATCGGGAAAGATTGTATATAGAACTGCATAAGGCGCCACACATGAAGTGGCATTTATTGCACGGTGGTTATCAGTTAAATTAGTTCACACAAACATCTAATAAACACACAAGAAACAATTAAATGACTAATAGTACAGGAAATTATGAAGATGTTATGTCTCTCAATGCAAGACTAACGAATATCATTACAGAAAACGGTTATGCGCTCGGTTTGGAGACCGGGACCGGCGTACTTAATGTAACCGCTACCGGCGCAGCGCTTGGCCTGCCTGCTCCACAGGATATGGATGACTTACTTCAGAATGGACTGGGTGAGCAAGTCCGCAAAATCCGTACGGCAGCATTGGACAAACCGGAAAGCGCTGTTCTCCTGCTAATTAATGAGGTTACTTTTGCACCACTGGTAACGCGTCCGGAAAAGATTGTATGTGTCGGCTTCAACTATCAAAAGCACGCGGAAGAAACGGGTACTGAAATTCCAAAAGCACCGCCGCTTTTCGCAAAATTTAAAAACGCACTAAATCATCATAATGGTGTGGTCAGGCTGCCCTTGGATGCCGACAGCCATTTCGATTATGAAACAGAACTGGTAATCGTGTTTGGCCGCATCTGCCATAACGTTGATGAAGAGAATGCCCTTGAATATGTAGCAGGTTATGCAATAGGCAATGACGTTAGCGCCCGCAAACTTCAGCAGGAAACGCCGCAACTAACCGCAGGTAAAATATCGGATGGCTTCGCCCCGGTAGGGCCATGGCTTGTGACACGTGACAGGATTCCAAACCCCAATAATCTCCGGCTTCAGACTTTCTTCAACGGCGAACAGCGCCAGGACTGGACAACCGGTGACATGATTTTTAATTGCCGTCAAATAATCAGGTTTGTTTCCAGCGTTACCACGATAAAGCCTGGCGATATTCTTTTTACAGGCACACCGCAAGGGGTGATTTTAGGCGAAAAAATGCCGCCATTCCTGCGCCGCTGGGTGAAACCAGGTGATGAGGTTATTTCTATAATAGAAGAGTTGGGTGAACTAAGGGTGAACTACCAATAGAAATAAATCAGCAAAAATTAATTAAAGTAAACATGTCAAAATAATTTCCGCATTATTATGGAAAGACTCTATAGTTTAA
>CAXUMK010000332.1:0-6093 GCA_964251885.1 uncultured Segetibacter sp.
TCTCAATTGTTATTCACATCGCTCTTACTATTTTAACCCTTGATTAGCATTATTAGTAAAACTTCCCCTGAAAAGAGATTTGCAATTGAAGTAAAAGCAACGAAGCAAACTAAATCTGATATACCAAAAGTATCTTCAGAAGTGAAAAGTTTAATGAATAAGAAATTTCCTGTTCTTATGATGTACATAGACTACGATAAGGAAAAAGGCTATTTTGAAATAATTAATTCAAATCAAAATGGACAATTAGAACCTTTAGAGAGTAAAGAGTTTGATAATAAGTTGAAACAACTTGCTCAATAATAGTCTATACTTGTAGGATAAGTTTCCCGCGAATGGCACAAGTAGAGCTTAGCCGAATAGCGAAAATACCGTACAAGTGAGTGACACAACGATGCTTAATGCTTATTCTTCCGCTGGTATCCCAAAAATCTATTTATATGTATGCGCAAGCAGTATAATTAAAATCCTTCATTGCTCTTATTCATTCTTTTATAAACAAAGCTTTTAGCTCATTCGCATCATCGGGTTTCATTTTACCTGCAAGTATCAGCCTTAGTTGTCTTCTTCTCAGCGCTCCGTCAAACAGTTGGTTCTCGGTTTCTGTTTCTGTTATTACAGGCGGCACTGGTCTTGGTCTGCCCGCAGGGTCAAGTGCAACAAAAGTAAAGTAAGCCTCATTGCTTTCGTACCTGAACTGGTGCAGCATATCTTCTCCCCACACTTTCAAATGAATTTCCATAGATGTATTGAAAGCCCTTGTAATTTTTGCTTCTATATGTACTATGTTGCCCAGCTTAATAGCATTTTTAAAACTAAGGTTATCTACACTTGCAGTCATGCAGGGAAAGTTGCAATGTCTTGCTGCGGCCATGCTTGCTGCTATATCCATCCAGTACATCAGGCGGCCGCCCATCAGGTTGCCGAAAGTATTGGTGTCGTTGGGCAGTACCAGTTCATTCATTATAGTGAAGCTTTCATTTGCTTTCCTTCCTTCCATTTAAAAAAATTTTTGCTAAGGTAGCTGAAGTTAGGTTGAAGACGACTGTTGACAGATGTCTGTTTATATTTGCTGTGATGTTATTGCTTCCAAATACATTCTTATAAAACTATTATGCTAAAACTCTCTGTCGTTGTCTTTTGTTGGTTTTTAATAAGCTGTTCATCTGGTAGTCAAAAACCTCCTTTGGTTGCAAAAACGGTGTTGCCAAAAGAACTGAAAGAAATTTCGGGTATAAGCGCCTCCGGTACAAACATCTGGGCGATCACAGATAAACCAAAGGCAAGGGTATTTAAGTTAGACGCAACCGGAAAGCTTTTGCAAACTATTAATGTAACCGGCATGGAAGCAACTGATGTGGAAGCAGTGGCTTCAGACAGCAATTATGTGTACATTGGCGATGTAGGAGATAACGATGGCGACAGAATAGAAAGAAAGATTATTAAAATTGCTTCCGCTGCCATCCCGACCGGTGATGAAGTACAGGTGGCCGGTGACACGATCAATTTTACTTTTCCTAACGAAGGCGTTATTGAAAGTAAAAAGCAAAACAACTTTGACTGCGAGTCGCTTATGAGCTTCAAAGACTCTCTCTATCTTTTTACTAAAGACAGGGCAGATAAGGAAACGAGATTATATGTACTTCCTAAAACTCCGGGAAGATATACGGCCAGATATATCAGCACCTTTAACAGCGAAGGATTGATTACCGACGCAGCAATGAACAGCCAGAATAATGAACTGGCTCTTATCGGTTATCACAAAGGCCATCAGTATCCGTTCATTTTTTTATTCAGCAACTTTCATGGAAATGATTTCTTTTCAGGGACTAATAAAAAAATTGAACTGGCAAACAAACCCTGGGACTGGCAACTGGAAGGAATCACATACAGCAATAGAAACATTGTCTATTTCTCGTGCGAAGGCACAAAGCAGGTTCCTGCAACTTTTTACGGAATAAAAAGAGATGATATTTTTAAGCTGAATAAGAAAAAAAATAAAAATAAAAATAAAAATAAAGAAGATGACGACGACGAACCGGAACTGACTAAAAAAGCCCATCTTAAAATGTAGTGTTTTTATGAAACGGAATTAAAGAAGGGAGTAATAGCCTATGGACAGTTATACTGCCGCCTTATAAGTTTCCCGCTAACGGGACAAGTAGTGCATTGCCGAATAAAGAACAAATCGTATAAGAGTGCGACGCAAGTAAAGCTATATAGTAGCAATTCAGCCCGGCTCATAAAAATGCATTGCACATTTTACCCGGCGTTTAGTATAGTTATAAATTCAAGAAGATGCCTATTCAGTTCGGCTGGCTTTTCCATCATGCTTATATGCCCGACACCTTTGATAATATGTATGTGTGCAATCTTGGGTAAATGAACTTGCTTCAATACATCTTCTAACGGTGCAGCCACATCTTCTTCTCCAATAACAAATAAAACAGGAACGGCGCTTTTTGCAAGAACAAGAGTTCTGTCTGGGCGGTCCATCATAGCAGTGTAATATTGGGTTAAGGCTTCTTTACTGAAGTTTTTTCCCTGTTCAATTAAAGCTGCGATTTTCTCAGGATGTTCTTTTTTAAAAGTGTCCGAAAACAGGTTTGGAGTGGTGTTTTTTACAAAGGGATATGCGCCATGTTCTTTTATAAACAGAATGCCCTTCTTCCTTGTATTTTTTTTGTCTTCACTGTCGGCAAAAGCCGTGGAATGAACAAATCCGAATGCTTTCAATTTACCAGGAAACATTTCTGCAAAAGCAAGCGTGATGTAGCCGCCCATGCTGTGACCTAACATAATGCAATTATCTGCTTTTTCATTTACAAGCAGGGCACGTATGCATTCTGCGTAATCTTCAATAGTTACATTTTCTTTTTGCAGTAATGCTGATTGTCCGCTTCCCGGCAGGTCAGGAATAATAAGCTGACAATGCTCTTGCAGAAAGGCAATTTGGTCGTCCCAAATGTTACCGTCTTCTGCAAAGCCATGCAGCAGAACAACCGGCTGACCGTTTCCTGATACGGTGTAATGTACCGGGGAGTTATTGTATTGAAACTGCTTTTGCATGTAAACAAAATTATTTTGCCACGACTTTTTTAGTTGAAGTTTTTCTACCTAACCACAATAAGGCGTCAATCACTAACCTGTCCTGAGATTTGTTACCAAATGTAAATGACAGTTCTTTATTAGTCTTGTTTTCGTAATCAATATCATTATGTCCCATGTTGAAGTAGATCATTTTATACTTCATATTTGTCCAGGTAACAGGGTAATAACCGGTGTGCCATATTTCATAAGGTTTTGGTCCGGTGCCCAACGGGAAACTGGTTGAATCAATTGACAATAATATTTTGATGTCAGGGTTTGTGGTTAAATCATTCTTCCACCTGTACCACTCATTAGGGGAAGATGCAAATGTTGAAGGCAAGTGTTTCAATACCGGATGTTGTCTGTACTCCACCTTTAATATCGCAGAAGTAGGTCTCCATGTATTGCTCACATATTCCCCTGAACCTAAAAACTCATTATGATACCAGTCCCAGTTTTGCGGATATGCCGAAGAAGTCAAAGCAAAAGCTGAAAAATGAAATCCCATCCATGCTCCGCCGCTTTCCATATATTTTTGAAAAGCAATTCTTTGATTAGAAGAATCAGGACGGGTATCTAAAAAAATGACGACCTGGTATTGAGATAGAAAGTCAGCATTGAGGTTATCCCAATTTTTGGTTGAATCATAACTAAAGTGATAGATCGAACTCATTTTAGAAAACCATTGGTTTGCCTCGTGAACAAAACTAATATGAGCCTGATCGTTTTTAGCGGTGTAAAAGGAAATGACTTTAAAAGCCGAAGGGTTGTTTTGAGAAGTAGTCGTTTCGGCTAAAAAACAAAATAGCATAACTAATACAAATCCTTTGATTGATGTAATCATGCGCCTGCTAAATAATGTAAGTAGTATCATAAAGGCTATTTTGCTATTTGCTTATTTGTTCCAGAAAAATGCAGTTTAGTTTTTACCTCTTATTCCCTGCAAATCTTCTTTTTAAAATCATAATAAAGTGATAGCTGAGCAATACACCCATTATAAAAAGTGCAAAACCATAAGCAACAGCGCCATTACGCACAAAGAAAGTTTCGCCTGTAACGGCAGGAATATTGTATTTAATAAATGCCGCTTCATCCCAGCCTCTTTTTTCTACGATGTCTCCGTTGCTGTTTATAACGGCCGAGATGCCGGTATTGGCGCTGCGTGCAATCCATTTTCTGGTTTCAATCGCTCTTAGCCTTGCATAGTCGAGATGTTGTTTGTGACCGGGAGTGTTTGCCCACCATCCGTCGTTGGTCATAATGGTAAGCAGGTTGGCTCCTTTATGAACATATTGAGTGATGTATTCGCCATAAATGCTTTCGTAGCAGATAATAGGCGCGGTTATATAAGGATCGCCTTTTGTCATAAAAGCCACTGCTTCCTTGTCGTGACCGTAACCTCCGGCAGTGCCACCAAATTTTTCAAAAATGGCTCCCATCCAAAGCATGAAGTCGGGTAATGTCTCTACACCGGGAACCAATTTGCTCTTATTATAAAACTGCAATGGTGCACCGGCTTTTATTACGACTGCAGCATTAAAGGCATCGTAATAAGTGCCGTCAGACTCGTTTTTTCTTGCCGTGTTTGTCGCTTTTTCGGTACCGTAATTTTTATATGTTTCTATGCCGGTTTGAAGAGTAACATTGGGATGCCGGTTTACAAAATCGAAAACAGGTTTATAATGCTGGCTTTGTTGTACCTGATCCTGCCATACCGGAACAGGTAAAGCTGTTTCGGGCCACAACACAAGCCGTGTGTTTGTGTCAATATTTTTTTCAGAGAGACTGATCAGCTTCTCAATTTGTCCTTCGGTTGATGCTGCATCAAATTTTTCGCTGTAAGGATCAATATTTGGCTGTACGATTATCACATTGGTGGTTGCTTTCGCCTCAGCATTTTTTGGATGAACCAAATAAGAGACTGCAATTGGAAACAACAAAACAGTTATGGAAGCGAACGCTAAAGAAATTCTTTCAACATTTTTTCTTGTTTTTAAAAGTAAAAAGACCACCAGGTTAGCCAATAAAACCCATAAGCTTCCTCCGCACGCCCCGGTAAACTCGTACCATTGAACCCAGTTGGTACTGGTTGCAAACACATTTCCCAAAGTAAGCCACGGCCAGCTCAACTGCCAGCTAAGATGTATATATTCAAAGCTCATCCAGAAGACCACAAAGCTGATGTAGCCAGTCTTGTTTCCATATTTTGTTTTGAAGCTATGAAAGCCCCAAAGCGGAATGGCCATCAGAAAGCTGTTTGCAACAATGGCCCCGATAGCTCCGGCAGCAGTCGAGTTCCATATCCACCACGTCGTTCCTGCATTCCAGATAAACATGCTCAGCAACGAGAAAAGAAAAAAGCGGATCCTGTTTTCTTCCTGTTCTGCAATAAATAACAAGGGAACCCAGGCAACAAAAATAAGCGGTGTAAAACCCGCATCAGGCCAGGCCGATACCAACAAAAGGCCTGAGAGAATACTTAATATAATCGGAGAAAATTTTTTCAAAAAAAAGGAGTGACGTTTTACAGGTTGGCAAGTTCGCTAAAAAAGGAATAAGAATAAGGTTAAAGGTGGGAAAGGGGAAAGGGGGTGAATGGTGAAAGGGGAAAGGCAATAAGGCATAAGGCAAAAGGTGAAAGGCAATAAGGCAATGGGCAATGGGCAATAAGGCAAAAGGCAAAATCCTACATCTTACTCTTCGAGGGATAAAAAAGTAAGTAGAATATTTTTTTGACCGGGCAGAATTACTACTATGATTCAGCCGTTGCGTCGCACTCGTATACTTTTCATTCTTTATTCGACAAGCCACTATACTTAGCTGATTAGCTGATATGCTGATATGCTGTACTTCCCTCCTTATAAGTTTGTTAGTTGCTTTAATATAGAATGAGCATCCCCAAATTGTCGCTTAATTGTGCGTCATTACTTGCAATCACGGCTCTCTTTTGCTGAAGCATTTCCTTTAGTACAAGTGTGCGACGCAACGATGTAAAATAGTAGT
>CAXUMK010000333.1:0-1024 GCA_964251885.1 uncultured Segetibacter sp.
TCCAAAGCATTGTTGCTGCCTTCCTGAAATGATTTTACTAACTGGTTGTCTGTTGCCTGAGTAAGAGTGTTCATGGTACGGGGTTTTTGGATAGATGATGGATAAATTTTAATTAGGATGTAGGATTATTTCTGCTATCTCTTACAATCCGGGAAGCCTTCCCTTTTCTGGACTTGTTTCTGATAACGATACAAAGAACGACAAGTTACAGGCAGCAGCATACGTTTGAAAGGCAAAAGGATGACCTTAAAAGACACTTTCTCAAAAAGATGTTTTTACTACTCTTTAAACGAATTGTTGAAACCGGAGTAAGTGTAACAACGCAAAGATGATTGTTTGAATAAAAAGGAAATATGGATCTGTGAGGTATAAGGCATTTAATACAATTGCCTTCGTGTTACACTTAATCAAAAGCTTCGCATTGAGGAAGGCTACAATGATGAAGTGTCGTGTGATGTAGAACAATTTTATCATTATCAGGGATTCAAGCGACTCTGCGGCTTGCTGAATAAAGATCTATTAGTACAAGAGTGCGACGCAAGTAAAGCTTCATAGTAGTAATTCAGCCGGTTCAAAAAAAATTCTACTCACTTTTCTAACCCTTGTGCAAAATAAACACACAACCTGCTTACTCCTGTATTGTATCAGCGTTAAAGTTGAAAGCAGCGTCATTCAACTTTGGTCGCAGCCGCTGTTTTGATTTATTAAAAACCATTATTCCATTTTGCTTTCCTTCGCGCAGCTTTTTCTGCTCATCCAAAGGAAGATTATATACGCTTTGGCATTGGGGAGTGCAGCAGCCATCATACTTATCAGCACATTCATCGCATTGAATAAACAGCAAATGGCACGAGTCATTTTTACAATTGGTATGGCTGTCTGCAGGCTTTCCGCATTGATGACATTTTGCGATCACATCTTCGGTTATCCTTTCTCCGAGGCGGTCGTCAAACACAAAATTCTTTCCTATAAACTTACTTTCAAGTTCGTTTTGCTTTGCCTCTTTTGCATAGTTGATAATGCC
>CAXUMK010000333.1:1034-6091 GCA_964251885.1 uncultured Segetibacter sp.
TCGAGATGAAAAACATTGTTAAAGCCATGATGCAGCATGTAAGCGCTTGCCTTTTCGCAGCGGATACCGCCGGTGCAATACATAATAATGTTCTTATCCTTTTTATCTTTCAGCATCTCTGCCGCCATGGGCAATTGCTCTCTAAAAGTGTCGCTCGGTACTTCTAAAGCTTTTACAAAGTGGCCTACTTCATATTCGTAGTGGTTACGCATATCCACCACAATGGTATTTTCATCCTGCAACAGATCATTCATTTGTCTGGCATTTACGTATTTGCCCTTTCGCTGCATGCTAAATGATGGATCGCTAATTCCATCCGCCACTATCTTTTCCCGCACTTTTATCTTTAGCACCCAAAAAGATTTGCCATCGTCGTCAACAGCTACGTTTAGCCTGACGCCCTCTAAAAAAGGATATGAGTAAAGTAAATTTTTAAAGGCTTCGAAGTTTGAAACCGGCACACTCACCTGCGCATTAATACCTTCTTTGGCTACATAAATACGACCGAAAACTTTTAACGGATCCATTCCCTGGTACAGTTCGTCTCTAAATTCCTGCGGGTTTTGAACAGGATGATATTGATAAAAACTGATAGTCGTTCTGGGTTCAGTTTCCTGATATAAACGTTCTTTCAGTTCTTTTTGAGAAACCCTGTTGTGTAATACTGCCATACATTTTTACATTTTCATACACTCTCATTTCTGTTTAGAAACGGAAAAAATTCTATTACCAATGGACTGCAGCCATTCAGTCAAAAGCTGTAGCGCAAAAATACTAAAGAGATTTTTTTGAAAGCTTTTGTAATCGAAAGTTTAGTACCTTTTTTGGTGAGTAGAAATTTTGGACCGGGCCGAATTGCTACTATTAGGCGGCCGTTGCGTCGCACACTTCTGCTTTTGATTCTTTATTCGGCAAGCCAAAGAGAGTCTCTCATTTATTCCCCGACAACTATAGTTACCCCTCAATAAAGACCATTCATCTATTTTCTGTTTTCTTCAAGACAATTTTAACTAAAAGGTTATTTCCTGAGTAAGTGTACAGCTTACTTTCACTTTTTTACCCAACATGTTTTACATTATGCCTTCTTAAATTCTTACAATGAACAGCAAATCTTCTCATATTTTAAACACATCTTCCAACCTTTTGGGGCTTTGTTTTATTGTTTTGACTTCGTTGAAAATTTTAAAACTGAAGCAAACCACCCTGATCGACGAATTTACTGCCATTGCCACCATTTCTTTTATGGTAAGCAGTATGTTATCATTTTTGTCAATCCGCAGCAGCAACGACAGGCTGAGCATGCGATATGAAAATATTGCGGAATTCTTTTTCATGTCCGGTCTTTCGGTTTTGTTTATTACTACAATGGTCATCACCTTCGACATTATGCAATAGATGGAATACGCTTTAAAGAAGGTCTTAGCTGCCTGCCACAGTAATCTTTATCGTGTTTCTGCTAAACAGTAGCGGATCTACTTCAACGTATTGCGATGCTTTGCTACAGCACAACCAGGCAAAACCTTTACTTAAACTTTTTAGCACAATGTTGTTTCGTTATGTTTTTGTATTAACTTTCTCTAAAAATTCTGTTTCTTATTCCTTTCCAACTTTCTTATCATACATCAATCTAAAAACAAAAACGTTGCTTAATGAAAAAGTTTGTAAACCGCTTTTATAAAAAAGGAGCAAAAAATGTATTCATTTCTTATGCTCTTATTATACTCATTTTTTTCTTTACTGCTAAGAAACTAACAGCACAAAAAGATGCAGTGGCGAAAGTGGAAAGGGAAGCGGAAAGCAATTATTCAAACAACAAATTTACAGCGAAAAATACCCCGGGGGAAACAGTTGAGAATAATGAATTTGACAACGGTTCTCCTGTCATAAACAGCATTGCCGAAAACATGGTTTTAGTAGATGGCGGCAGCTTTACTTTAGGCTGCCTTACAGAGCAGGGAATGGATTGCCCTACTGACCAGCTTCCTAAAGTTTCTTCTTTAAAAGTCAGCTCTTTTTATCTTTCCAAATTTGAAGTTACACAGGCGCAGTGGAAGGCAGTGATGGGCTCTAATCCGAGTCATTTTACTCATTGTGATAATTGCCCGGTTGAGATGGTAGGCTGGAACGATGTGCAGGAATTTCTGAAAAAACTGAATGAGATGACAGGCAAACATTATCGGCTGCCTACCGAACTTGAATGGGAGTTTGCTGCCAAAGAAGGCACTAAATCGGGAATGAATGTGTATTCGGGAAGCAATGATATTGACAGTGTAGCGTGGTATGGCAATAACTCTGATGGAACGACACACGAGGTAGGCTCAAAAAAACCAAACGCACTTGGCTTGTATGATTTAAGCGGAAACGTATTTGAACTTTGCAATAGCTTTTATACTGATGATCTTACTCAATATCAAAACGCATCAGCCGGTATTGCACATGGAGCACACCGGGTGCTTAGAGGCGGTTCGTGGCGCTACTTTAAACGCGAAGCGCATGTTTCGTATAGAATTAATTCCACCGGCAAAACTTACGAGGCAGGACTACGGCTGGCAACGGATAAATAGAACCTACTTCGACTATTTAAACATGGGAATAATTACCAGCTTTATCAGCATAATAATCAGCGCTATCAAAAAAATCAGGATGGAAAGCCGGTTCATCCCGTGCATATATTTCATCCATTGAGTGCGTGGCTCATTCGGGTCTCTTTTCTTTATGTATAAATATTCTGCTATCTGCCTCCAAATTCCCATGTTGTCGTTTTTTCTGGTTGCAAAGTTATTATCGCTTGTATGATTACAACCGCTGTGTAGAATTGTTTATGTCAATTCTTTTAAAATCACTTTAAGCCCTGTCTCTCCGGCTGTTTCTCAGGCAAATACTTCCAATACCGTTTAGGCATGTGCTGAATGTGGAGTTTCATGTTTTTTCTTGCCTGTATGTTTACACTGCTAAAATATTGCTGCCATAACTGCTGGTATAAAATCTCCTTTTCATCCAATATCATTTCGAGGTTTTTCCCATTACCGGTTTTAGTATCAAATGACAGTTGAATAGTTTCGACAGTATGTAAATCATAATACAATCCATACTTTCTTTTATAATCATAGATCAGCCATTTCTGGTCGGCATACCTTGTTTTAAAATGTTTTTCAATTAGCGGCAGCACATTAAAGTCTGGCTGGCAAACAGCATAATATAAACCATCTTTTGTTAGTTGAAAACGAATGAACGCTTCCATCCGGTGTTTTTCGCGCTGTACCTTTTTTGCAGTTTGAACAACCGTAAGAACTGTTTCGTTGGCAAAATCATGTTCAACGCTTTGGTGTTTGCTGAATACATGCTGCACATACTTTAGTAAAACATTTTCTATTCCATCCTTTTCTGATAAAAATGCTTTATAAAACTGCGTCAAAGCTGCCAACGAAATTTTAGCAGATAAACCTTTCCATACCCTTTCAGCCTTTTTTGCATCAAAAAAACTTTCGTGGTGACTGTTAAAAACGTTTGCCTGGAAACGTGCTTTTGAAATAATATGAACCGCTGAAAATTTGTATTCATACACTTCAAAAAAAGCAGTCAGGCAGCCTTCAAAAGTGCCGTCATACACAACAGTGGTCATTAAAACATTTTTAGCTGAGGTGAAAAGTTGGGTGCATACTTACTTGTTCCGGATTGCAGAATTTTCTCTTTCAATTGCGCGGGCAGTAAATCTTTCAATATAAAATCATCACTTTTACAGGTAACAAAATTTCTTGCACGGTTAACAGCTATCCCAAATTTTTTAAGATGTTCCCAGGTAAGTTGGGTAAATGTACGTGCAGCTACAATCTTCTTTGCAGAGCTGACACCTATACCGGGAATTCGCATGATAAGAGATAGATCAGCCTTATTGATATCTAAAGGAAACACATGAAGGTTACGCAAAGCCCAGCTAAGTTTGGGGTCAATATCTGTATCAAGCAAAGGATTGCTTTCATCTACAATTTCCTCTACTGCAAATCCATAAAATCTTATCAGCCAGTCTGCCTGGTACAATCGGTTTTCTCTAATCATCGGAACGGGTGTTCCCATTGCAGGCAAACGGTTATCATTACTAACAGGAACATAACCTGAATAATATACCCGCTTCAGCTTCATCTTATTGTAAAACTGGTTTGCCATCCATAATATTTCCAAGTCGCTTTCAGGAGTTGCACCAATTACCATTTGTGTACTTTGACCAGCCGGAGCAAACAACGGCGCTTTTTTGAAAAGCCTTTTTTCTTCCCTGTTTTCTTCGATCGCTCCTTTCAGGTATTTCATGGGGGCGATCATATCTTTCCGGTTTTTATCAGGAGCAAGCAGTTTCAGGCTTTGTTCGGTAGGCATCTCTACATTTACACTTAGCCTGTCAGCAAATAAACCCGCCTCTTTTAGCAGTTCATCGCTGGCACCCGGTATCGCTTTTAAGTGAATGTAGCCATGGAAATTGTGCTCTTGCCGCAGCTTTTTGGCTATACGCACCAGCCGCTCCATTGTATAATCGGCATTTTTAAAAATGCCCGAACTAAGAAATAAACCCTCTATATAATTGCGGCGATAGAAATTGATGGTCAGGTCAACCACTTCCTGCACGGTAAAAGCGGCGCGTTTTATATCGTTGCTTTTACGGCTGACACAATAAGCACAATCAAAAATGCAATGATTTGTCAGCAGTATTTTCAGTAGCGACACACATCGTCCGTCTTCTGTATAAGCATGACATATTCCTCCCGATGCATTTCCCAAACCTTTATTTTCATTCTTCCGGTTACTGCCGCTTGAGGCGCACGATACATCATATTTCGCGGCATCAGCCAGTATCGAAAGCTTTTCCATTACCCGTTCACTCATTCCAAAAGTATTAGTACAAATATACTAATATACTTAGTAAAAGGTTTGAGAGAAATCATCTATTTTTTGGGGAGCAATGGTATTATCAATTGTCGTCTTTCTTTTTTGGAAGCCAACAGAAATTCTTTGTGGAACTTTTGTTGTGTCACTCACTTGTACGATATCTTTTCATGGAGCTTTGT
>CAXUMK010000334.1:0-5975 GCA_964251885.1 uncultured Segetibacter sp.
GATGCGCGCATAAAACTCAAGAGGCTTTATCCGTCATTACACGATTAACTTAACAGTAGTATCTTCACAAATGGCAGTTTATCATCATTACATCGAAACACAGCAGAAGCAGTTTAACCCTAATGACCGTTCAACAGCTCAATGGCATGCTGTTGCCAAAACACTTACCGGTAATTCTGCTGCGATCAACCTAAACGGTGCACACGACTTAGAAATCAAGGGCAAGTCAATTATCGGCGTAAAGGAAACTTGTATTACTTTAACCAACTGTTATAATATCCATATTACGGGCTGTAAGTTTATAAACGGAAACAACCGGGGAATTTATCTCTACAATTGCCACAATATTACTATTGATTTCAACTTCTTTAATAATTTGATTACGGGAGTTTTGGCAGACCATTGCGCAGGCGGAATGGTAGTTGACCATAATCAGTTTTTAAATATGATCGGCCCTGTGCCGAGCGGCCAATACGTGCAATTTAATACGGTAGATGGTGCAGGTTCATCCATTAGCCATAATAAAGGCGAAAACATTTTTGGTAAAGGAAAGCCCGAAGATTGTATCAACCTGTATAAAAGTAACGGTACTGCCGAAAGCCCGATAAAAGTTATTGGCAACTGGATCCGGGGCGGTGGCCCTTCTGCATCCGGTGGTGGCATTATGCTGGGCGATAATGGCGGCAGCTATCAAATTGCAAGGGACAATATTCTGGTAAACCCCGGCGAATATGGTATGGCAATAGCCGGTGGCAATCACATCAGTATGATAAACAATATTATTTATGGCAAATCGCAGCCGTTTACCAATGTTGGCTTGTATGTAAATGCCATTGGCGGTTACAAGGTTGGCAATGCTACTGTTAAGGGCAACAGAATAGATTTTTATAATACTACCGGGTACAACAATAACTGGTGGCTGGCTGGCAATACCCAAAAACCGGAAGGTTGGGACAACGGTGGAAATGTTTTAGGCGATAAAACCCTAAACGAACAAATTTTGCCAAAAACTATAATTACGTTAAAGTAAGCTGTAAAAATAGTATTATAGAAAACTTACAGTCCGCAAAAACCTTTAGCTGAAATTTTAAAGCTGGTTTAATTTTATCCGTTTATTTTTGATGCTTCTTTTATCACCTAAAAATTATCCGGTTCCGGCACTTTTTTATCAACCCAACGTATAAAGCAATATTTATAGGCATAAAAGAAGCATGGTGTTTCTTTAGGATAAATATTAACAGGGCTGATTTATCCAAAAATTATTTAATTTAGTATATAGCAAGCACATTAATTAAGAAGACAAAAACAAAACATATTCCGTTTGCTTTGCTATACTGAAACCTAATATAAAAGTATTTAATGTGATTGAAGCCGGCCTTACCCAAGTGTGGAGTAATTTCCCCAATTAATTTCATTTCAAGAAATAAATGTTAAGATTGTACGACTTTTAGCTTCTGGTATAAAGGTTGTTATACCGATAGATATTAATTAATAACTAAATCTAATTAAATTATAATGCGTAAACGTTTTAAAAAAAAATTACATGAAAAAACCTATCCTTACTAAAAACCGCTTTAAACGCAAGCTTGTTTTCTATGCTGCTGTTTTATACGGCTGTATTGCTTTCTCAATAAATACCAATGCGCAAACAGCCCCGCGTTATAAAGCCCCTCAAGATACTGTTAAAACCAAACGCGCCCCGAATGATCCGTTAACTACTTATCAAACCACTACAAAAAGCTACAAACCCGATTCGCGTTTTGTTGGTGCTGCCGTTAAAGCTGCTCAGCTTTTAGCAGACACCACTAAATACGATACGAAAAAAGGGCTTGCTATCGAACAGCTTTTTAGTGAGGACGACCTTCAATATGTAGTTAAACAAGGCACTAATGGTGTTGTTGTTTTGTTTGAGTTGGTTAACCAGCATCTTCCAAAAGGAGAAAGCGTTACTTTCAGATCCGAACAGCAAGCGAGTGTAACTTCCAGTGATAACCCCTTAGAATTGAGAAATTTACGGGCAACAGTTTCGGCTAATCCTGCAAATCTCCTTGATAACCAATCGCAATGGAAAGAAAACGTTTACCGGGCATACATGGCGCGTGATTATGCCACAAAATTAAATAATACCATCACTATTACATCTGCCACGCGGGAAATACGGGAAACACCGAATCTTAAAATTATTGATTATGATGGAAAAGAAATTACCATCGGAAAGATTTTAGCAAGCAAACAGGCAAAAACAGCTAACAAATATCAGGCTGAAAAAGAAGCTGTATTAGAATTCCGCCAGCATACATTCCCTGGAGATAAAATTTCCAAAGAAAACGCAAACGAAAATTACAAACGCGCCCTTTTCGATTTAATTGATTTGCAGGCTGGAGACCTTAACAGGCATCCGGCAACCAAAAAATTTCTGGATGAATTAACAGAAGACCTTAAAAAAGGCGACAAAAGCAATGCAGTTACTGCTTTAAAGAACAATAATTTTTTTGAGTCGAACGTACCTGGAAACGCTGGCCCGGTATTGTTGACCGAAGATTCTGTACTAAGCGGTGCAAAGGTGCAAAACAATCCGCGTGACAAAGCATTGGAAATAACCACACTTGCTGCACTACATTATGGTGAACGCGATGCGGTGAAGTTGTTAAAAAGTTTGGTTGATGGCAAAGGTGCTGTGCCTGCCCAACAAACCAACGAGTTTACGCCAAAGCGTTTAGGCGAGTTGACCAATCATGGTACCGAACTGTTAAAGTCTCTAGGCTTTGGGTCTGCCAAAACTAAAACTATGACCAATTCGGATTTAGTTTTGGTAGCTGTAGCTGCTCCTTATGTTCCCGAAATAGTAAAACCAAAGGCATTTTTGTCTTTGCAACAAATTGGTACTACCATTGTAAATTACTATTCTTCTGTAGAAACAACGGAAACCAAAAACATGGTTTTGTTTAACCCCAGGATTAGCCTTGGCAGCCGCCATACCGAATATCGTGCTGCCTTTGATCCGGTTGATTTTGTCCCTGAGTTTTTAAACGGCAATTACGTAAACCAAAAAGGTTCCCGTGTAGTGCAAAACGGCTTGGAACTTCGTTTAGAATCTGATCTCTATTTTTCAAATCCCCTTAAAATTGTAGAAAAAGGTGTAAAACCTGTGATTTATCCAGAATTTGGAGTAATTGCCGGAGCCGGGACCCGTAGCGTAGGATACGATAACAGCACTACTTTAGGGCCGCTTGGTGCTGTTCCTCAATTCCGGGATACCTATTTTAACTGGGGAGCACATCTTGGATTAAACGTCGGGCCTTTTTTACTGGCAACGGATGCAACTTATGTATCAACAGGGACACGCGACATCCCGACTGAAAGATTCTTTGATCTTTCACAAGGAATGACTTATTATCGTTATACTGCATTAGCCCATGTAATGAATCTTGGTTTAGGTAAAATTGAACAAGGGAAAGGAACCCACCTTACGTTAGACGCAGAATATTCTGGAGAAACTAATAATACAGGCATCAAAAACCGCACTATTGCAAACGGCAGCCCAACGCAAACAGGTGATGACCAATGGCAAAGAGAATACAACCGGGCGCACCCAAATGGCGTATTTAATTATCAGATTGCCACAACCATGATTGCAAACGGTGATGTAAAAGCAACATACGCAGCAAGCAGTTATGCAGCATTGCACTTGGGTTTACAAAAAGGAAACTTTCAATTAACAGGTACGGCTGGCCTGTATAATATTTATACCGTACCGATTACCGGCCAACGTTTAATCAGCAGTGAAACCTTTAAAAATACATTTAACGGAAATTTATTTGGCGCACTAACCCTAACTTATCATTTTGGTTACGGTAGTTTCGGCTCTAAATACAAAAAGACCGAGTCTTATCAAAACACTGCTGCCGGAGATTCGCCGCACAAAGTTGATGAATCAACAAGCGAGCAACACACAGATTTTGGCCCACGAAACCATGCTATTTTTACCAATAAAAAATCAAGGCTTAAACCTGTTACAGTTGATACCCAACCTTAATTACGGAGGGTAAAAATTACATTATAAGGTTTTGATTTTAATTAAAAAAAGAGGCCGTATCATAAATCAATGATGCGGTTTTTTTTATTTTGTGTCAACAAATCCATTTCGATTAATTTCTTGCTGCTGATTTGGAGTAACGATCATTATTGATTGAAAAGAGGAAGAAAAAGGCTTTTTAAGCGGCTTTTTTTCTTAAGTTTTGTGCGATAGCAAGTAAACCCCATTCAATCGTTACTTTTTCCTTGCCGCGAAGCATAAACCTTCGGAACCCGTGGTTCTGTTTGATATTTCCGAAGACTGGCTCTACGTCAAAGCACCGTTTCTTTCGTCGTTCTATCCCTTGTTCGGTATTTACTAATTCGTAAGTCTTTTGTTTTTGCCGCTTAAGGTTTCCATTGATCTCAATGATGCGGTTACCTTCCGATTTGTGACAGGCACCGTTCAGCGGACAGGTTGCACAGTTCTTTGCCTGGTATCTTTTTACTTTTTGTTCAAACCCGGTACTGGTTTTCCTGGTGTAATTTCCAATGAAGTCCATTTGCTGGCCTATCGGGCAGATGTAACATCCCTTCTCCTGGTTATAAAAAAGTTTATCCGAAACAAAGGGGAACTTGCTGTTATGGTTTTCATCCTGCTCTTTATCAAACATTCCGTATTTTACAAAAGCGGTAACCTCTTTTTCTTCAAGCAGTGTGTAATTTTCTTCTGATCCATAACCCCGCATCTGCGGTAACCATTTTTGGGGCTTTGCCGAAACTGGCTTGATGCTGTGCCAAATGTGCCAGGAACGTCGTGGTATCTGTAGGATTGGGGAATTAACAATGTATTGGTTTGATGTGGATATCTGCACATTATAGCCCGGCTTTAACTGCCCATTTTTCATGTGATCCTCTTTTATGCGCATGCGATATTTTCCGGATATTTCTTCGTTACATACTTCAATTTATCCTTGATCTTCTTATCTATGTTTTCCTTACCGGCCAGTTTTTCATTGGGCTGGTCTACGGCGGCTTTTACCTTTTGGTTATCGATCTGGGTAAAATCAGGAGGCTCCGGCATTTTGTCCTCACCGGCAGCCGCCTTTTGGGCATACTGCCATATCTCGGTCAGTTGCTTCTTCATTTTTTCCTTATTCGTTTGGATCGATTTTTTCCAGACAAAGGTGTACTTGTTCGCATTTGCTTCGATCTTGGTGCCGTCCGTGTTGACCTCATCGATACTTAACAGGCCTTCATCCGCCAGTAGCTTTACCACATCTTCAAACACACTGGGCAACGCATTTTTCAGGCGAACGCCCCTGAAGCGGTTAATGGTATTGTGATCAATCAGGGTAGCTCATCGAACTCAACCACATAAAATAAATGCTTTCCTGGCAGGCCGCTGCCAGTTTACGGCTCGAAGATATATTGGTCACATAGCCATAGGACCAATACTTTCAGCAACAGTTGAGGGTGATAACTGGAACTTCCTCTAATGTGGTAAGCTTTTAACAAGGGTTTGTCTCGTCCTGAAAAAAGTTTACAGGTTTTAGAATAATCCTGTTATGTGTTTACAGGGTGTTTATTGTCCTGTCCTTGGTTTACAATTGTACGGTTTTTATCATAATAGTTTTTCCATAATTTCTCGGTGGTTAGGTTTTTTGTATGCACAGTTTCCGGGGTAAGTAAGCCGATACTTAGATGGGGCCTGTCTTCATTGTAAAGCTTTACTGCTTTGTTTAAGTAGATGGTGGCACTTTCTACTGTGTCGATGATGTAGTGCTTCAGGTATTCCTCTTTAAGTATTCCATTGATCCGTTCTGCCACGGCATTTTCTAATGGGTCTCCATTTTCAGTCATACTGATTTGAATATTATTTTCCTGTAATAGCTTTACATATATATAACCTAAGTTGCTAAGTTAATTTATTTAAGGTGAAGGCAAACAGGAAAAGCAGC
>CAXUMK010000335.1:0-595 GCA_964251885.1 uncultured Segetibacter sp.
GAACCGGGCTGAGTTACTACTATGAGTCATCGTTGCGTCGCACTCGTGTACTTTTCATTCTTTATTCGACAAGCCAAAAGAGTATTTGTATCCCTTGACAACTATAAGTGTTACGAGGGCACATACATTTAAAATAACCAGGCTTGCGAACATCTCACTCTACACATAGCAGAACCGCTTAATAAAACGTCGGAGCTTTGCACCTTTGTAAACTAAATTTGTGAAAGCTTATCAATCATTCTGCAGTAATGAATACACTTAAAAAGAAGGTTTTAGCAATTTGCGGCAGTACAAGACACAACTCTTCTAACCTGCAAATGATTCATGCCATTGCAAGTTTATCTTCCGGATATTTTGATATTGAAGTGTATGATGAACTTCCAGATTTGCCTCATTTTAATCCTGACACCGATAATGAAGATGTAGACAGTTTGGTTAAACAGTTTCGTAATAAAATTACAGAAGCAGACGGAGTACTGATCTGTACTCCCGAGTATGTTTTCAGCCTTCCGGGAAGCCTTAAAAATGCTATTGAATGGACGGTTTCTACCATTGTCTTTTCAGATAAACCGGTCGCACTTATAACCGCATCAGG
>CAXUMK010000335.1:605-1834 GCA_964251885.1 uncultured Segetibacter sp.
GAAAAAGCACACGAAGCACTACAGTTGATAATGAAAACCGTAGGTGCAAAGTGGAGCGAAGATGCTCAGCTATTGATTGGGGGAGCAAGAACGAAAATTAACAGTAACGGCGAAATAACGGACATACCAACCTTACATAAGATCGAACGACTCATCATTTCATTTTCTGAAAATATGAATAGTAAGTAAAGTTCCTGCAGTCTTCTCATAAAGCCAGAGTAACCTTACAAAAGAGCCAACTCTCCCACCCTACCCAGTTCAAATTATTGGCAGCAAAGGCGTGTTTGCTGCCAATAATTTGATTAGGTTTGCATAAAACAAACAGCAATAGATAGAAACTTACATATTAAGGAGCTAAAACAAGCTTTTACTACTGCTGATGTATTTACCACTTCAGATATAGTTCATTTGTATAGAGAGTTTGAACCTGCCATTTTGAAATCAACCGTAAACTGGCGCATGTATGAACTGGTAAACAGAAATATTCTTGAAAGAATTGGTAAAGGGAAATTCAGATTGGGGTCGGGTACAACATTTATCCCGGACTTGAATACAAAGCATTTTAAGGTAAGTGCAACCATCAAAAAAAAATTTCCTTTTACCAATTATTGTATTTGGGATTCCGCGTTCATAAAAGAATTCAGCCAGCATATTACTAAAAGCAATTTCATGCTTGTAGATGCCGAAAGAGGTTCAGAAGAATCTATCTATCAATTATTGAAAGAGCAATTTATGGAGGTCTTTCTGTTGCCTGGAAAAGAAATGCTGGAAAATTACCTTAGCGATCTTAAAAAACCAATTATTGTCAGAACACTTGTTTCAGAAGCGCCTTATAAAGAAATAAAAAATGTACCCGTAGCAACTTTGGAAAAAATATTGGTTGACATATTTTCTGATGTGGAGTTTGAATATCTCCAGGGCAATGAAATGGTATTAATTTACAAATCGGCTTTTGACAGATATACCATTAGCGAAAGCAAATTCATCCGCTACGCGGACAGAAAACGTAAAAAGAAACAATTAGTGAATTTTTTAAACAACAATAAAATCAAAGAAACAAATAAAACTACGCCATGATTGATTTGGGTGTATTGCATATTTCCTGGATTAACGAAGCCTCTGCAAAAAATAATAAAGCGGATAAGATTTTAGTGGAAAAAGTAATAAGGGCTTTGTTGCTGTTGGAAGGCTTATCTTCTTCCGGGCTAAATTTCATTTTCAAGGGTGGC
>CAXUMK010000335.1:1844-5963 GCA_964251885.1 uncultured Segetibacter sp.
GTTATTACACGGCAGCACCAAAAGGCTTTCTATCGACATTGATATTATACTACCTGTAAAACAAGAATTGGATAGGGCGTTTGAAAAAATTGTAAAAGAAAAGGGATTTACAAAATCTGAATTACAGGAACGACCCGTAAACTTACATATAGAAAAGGCGCACTACAAATTCTTTTTTGAGCCGGTATATAAAACCGCCAGAGCCGAAGAATATGTATTGCTTGATATTCTATTTGAAAAGCCGCAATATCAACAATTAGTTTTACAAAATATTGACGCGACATTTGTATTTCAAAGTGGTAAACCTTTACAAGTACAAATGCCGGGTTTTGACGACATATTGGGGGATAAGTTGACTGCATTTGCACCCAACACAACAGGCATCCCGTATGAAAAAGGTGGACAGAGCAGGGCAATGGAAATTATAAAGCAGCTATATGACATCGGCAACCTTGTTGAGCAAATGCAAAATCCGGTAATAACAGCCGCAACATTTCATGCTTTTGCAAAAACTGAATTAGGATATAGGAATATAGAAGGCGATACAAATCTGGTATTAGACGATATTTTTGATACAGCGTTAACCATTAGTACAAAAGGCCAATTAGGAACTGGAAATATGGATACACTCATCCATGGCATCGGGCAATTGAAGCAATATATCTTTTCAGAAAACTATCATATTGAAAAGGCAGTTACCCATGCAGCAAGGGCAGCTTATACTACAGTTCTTATCCGTACAGGAGAAAAAACAATGCAACGCTTTACCGAACCGATAGAAATAAAAGACTGGAATATTACCAATCAGCAATACAACAAGCTGAACAAATTAAGGAAGAGCAACCCGGAAGCATTTTATTATTGGTATAAGGCACTGACACTTTTAAACTTATCCTGAAGAAACACAGGCATGATGCAGGAACAAATACATCAATTAGAAACAGAACTTTGGGATGCTGCCAACAAATTAGGTCAAGTAGTAAATTGACAGCAGCCGAGTATTACGGGGGGCGAAGGCGAGCAGGTAACAAAAGTGTTTGTGAAAAGTGCCGAAAATTAAACAGGTGTATCCGCAGCCATGAAAAGATACAGTACAAGGGAGTGACACAACCAAAGAACCACAAAGAACCTTTGCCGGCAACAAAAAATATCACTTGTTTTTATGACTTTACCTGTGTAGACACTTTCACCTTTTTAAAACATTAATTCTTCATTTGCAGCCTGTTTTTCTTCTACATTTGCCATCGAAAAATACCGCTTTTATGTATCCATTTATTATTTATCACGAACATCCGGATTGGTTCAAGCCATTAATGAACGAACTTTCAGACCGGGGAATTCCATTTAGGCAGGATGATCCGCGTTATCACTTTTTTGCAATAGAAGAAGAAAAACCTAAGATAAGCTTGTTTTTTAATCGCATGAGCCCATCGGCTTATTTGCGGGATGGTGTGCAGGGGATTTATTACACATTGAATTACCTGAAACATCTTGAAACGCTTGGCGTAAAAGTAATAAATGGTTTTAAAGCCTTTACTTACGAAACGTCAAAAGCGCAGCAACTTACTTTGATGCGGTCATTGGGAGTCAAATTTCCAAAAGCGCATGTCATTAACCACGCAAGCCGTGCGGTGGAAGCTGCAAAAGGGCTGCGTTTTCCCGTGGTTGTAAAAGCAAACATTGGCGGAAGCGGCGCGGGCATTACCAAATACAATACAATCGCCGACCTGCAGCAGGCAGTTGATAATAATGCTATTGATCTTGGCATTGACCATACGGCTCTTGTACAGGAATTTATACCTGCCCGTGGTGGTTACATAACCCGTGTAGAAACGTTGGGTGGAAAATACCTGTATGCCATTAAAGTATATACTACAGGCGAAAGCTTTAACCTTTGCCCCGCAGATATTTGCCAGACAACTGCGGGAACAGAACTGGTAAGAAATGCCTGTGCATTAGACGCTCCTAAAAACGGTTTAAAAGTAGAAGCTTACACACCACCGCAGGAAGTGATCGATACAGTTGAAACCATTATGCAAAAAAGCGGTATTGACGTTGGCGGAATAGAATATATTATTGATGACCGCGACGGAGAACTTTTGTACTATGATGTAAATGCGCTGTCAAATTTTGTGGCTGATGCTGTAAATGTGATTGGATTTAATCCGCATAAAAAACTGGTTGATTTTCTTCAGGCAAAAGCACAGGTAGCTGCAGTATTGGAAACAGCAGAACAATTTATATAAAACGAACTTATGCAATACGGATATTGGATGCCGGTTTTTGGAGGATGGCTGAGAAATGTGGAAGATGAACACATGGAGGCATCGTGGGACTATATAAAAAAACTTTCTATCAGAAGCGAGGAACTGGGTTACGACCTTTCTTTGATTGCTGAACTGAACCTGAACGATATTAAAGGCGAAAATGCTCCTTCGCTCGATGCCTGGTCAACCGCTGCCGCCGTGGCTGCAGTTACCAGCAAGCTTGAGTTGATGGTTGCAGTTCGTCCCACCTTTCACAACCCGGCCTTATTAGCAAAACAAGCTGCAAATATTGATCACATTAGTAACGGCCGGCTTTCATTAAACGTGGTTTCATCGTGGTGGAAAGATGAAGCGGAAAAATATGGCGTTCACTTCGAGCAGCACGACGACCGGTATGCCAGAACAGCCGAATGGTTGACCGTGATTGATAACGTATGGAAGCAGGATAATTTCAGTTTTTCTGGAAAGTATTACAACGTTGATAACAATGTTTTACAACCCAAACCACTGTCGAAGCCAAGACCCAAAATTTATGCTGGCGGAGAGTCTGAAGCGGCAAAAGAACTGATAGCATCCCAGTGCGATGCGTATGTGATGCATGGAGATTCTCCTGAAGGAATTGCGGCAAGAATTAACGACCTGAGCGAAAGGCGCGATAAAAAAGGCTTGCCGCGAATGCAGTTTGGCGTAGCAGCCTACAGCATTGTTCGCAATACCGGGGCAGAGGTAACAGCAGAAATTGAACGTATTACCAATGTCAATCCCGGTTCTGCCGGTTATAATAATTACCAGCAGTGGCTGTCAGGAACGCAGTTGGAGAAAAAGCCTTCTTTATACGATTATTCTGTTTCCAACCGAGGCTTGCGAAGCGGGCTAACAGGCACACCTGCTCAAATACAGGACAAGATCGGTGAATTTGAAAGAGCAGGCGTTGATTTGTTTTTACTGCAATGCAGCCCTCAGTTAGAAGAAATGGAAAGATTTGCCGAAGCGGTAATGAAGTAAGCGTTTGGTTGAAACACTCACTTGGTCAGTTTAGAAACTGACCATTTTTTTGGAGACAAGCTGCATCTTTTCATAGCATCACCGTTGCGACGCTCCGTTCATCGCCTTATCTTTTGGCAGCCTTTTCCCCGACATTTCTAAGCTCGAAGCCATCCTTATCCCCGTCATTGTAAGGAAGAAGCAAAAGCTCTTCCCCAGTCAGTATAAGGCACGAAGCAATCCTTTGCACTACCAGTAAATCAAAAACCGCTTTAGTTAAGTACGGATACATAACAGGTACTATATGACCGGGATTAGCCTAACTTAAATGAGAGGTTTCTGCAGAAGCTTTTGTAAACATGCAGGCATACCTGTTACAAACATAAAGCGTCAGAAGCTTTTTACCTAAAGCCTGGCTTTTAAGAATGTAATAAAGGAGCGATTTGATTTTTGCGCAAAAAGGGTACATGTATCATGATGCGGCCCATAACGCAACCATAGAACTGCATAAACAAATGCATCTTGACTTAGCGCCTTCGGCTTCATTTAACCTCCTTATTTCCTCTGTGAAAGACTTTAAAAATACTGTCCCAAAATGGGACAACTCTCTAAAAGACAATTATTTATACTTTTTCTTGCAACTTTTTTTTACCTGCGCCTATCAATAGATATGAAACCTCGAAAAAGTTTAGATGCAGTATTTAATGTCTTTTTAAAAGTTTATTATTTCATTTTTTAAAAGGCAAATCTTTTCTTTTAGCGGCTTCTGTCACATCCAATATTTTGTACTGATACCAGTAAGCTGTTAAGGCTTAACGTCCCTTTTTATAAAATTTTCCTGCAAAGAAAATTTCCTGTTTACAGGTTA
>CAXUMK010000336.1:0-5834 GCA_964251885.1 uncultured Segetibacter sp.
AATGCATCAGGTGCACCGCTCAGGTTTTCTATTGCAATGCTTTTACGGTGCTCAGGTGTATAAATCTGGAGATAAGGATAATCTTCGGAAGGATGAAATTCTATCTGAACCTTTTTAGAAGGATTCCTGATTACACATAAAGGCTGGCATTCAGCAAAATTCAGCCTAAAGCAATTATCAAATTCAGTTGTGCCCAAATTTTTAATAGAGCCAAATTCCTGGTAGGAAGTTAGTTTTCCAGTAGGGATTAAATTTTCGTCAAACTCAAGCATTTCTTTGCTTTGAAACTCCACCTGGTAATCGTTTATACTATCACCTAAAGTAAAATAAGGATGCCAGCCGTCTGTAACCGGCATTAGTTTTTCATCAAGATTAGTTATGGTGGTTTTTACAGTAAGAGCGTTTCCCTCTCTAAGCGTATATTCAACTTCACATTTATAACGAAAAGGATAACCTTCGCTTCCATCATCATAGATGCAGCTTACTCTAACAGAAGCTTCTTTTTCATTGCTGTTATGTTCTGCCACCTCGAAACAGGCATCGTATATGAGACCATGTAAAGCATTTCCGTGAGAAGTATATTTACTAAGCAGATATTCACTTTCACCAAACTTATATTTCGAATTTTTTACCCGGCAAACAAAAGGAGACAGTTTAGCGCTTTTGAAAAAAGGAGTCAATTTTTCTGCTGCCTCGGCAGGGCTTGAAAAACCATCCATTACATTTATAGCAAGACCATGATGTATGGAGGTAAAATCGTTGAGCAAAGCTCCATAAGTATAAATTTCGGCAAAGGTATTTGCAGTTTTATCTTTTAATGTGATCACCGAACCTTCTATAATTACCTGAAAAGCCATAGCTGTATGAGGATTGAAGACTTTTAAAATAAAACTAATAATCGCTGCCTGCACCTGCTCCTCCAAAACTTCCGCCTCCAAACTTTGTTTGCTGTTCCGGGGAGTTGTGTGTGCTAAATGTTTGTCCGATTATAAAACCTTCTGCGTTTTGCTTATCACTTTCCTCGTCGTTTTTATCATCAAAAACAAAACCATGTTTAGATGATCTAAAATACCGCATACAGAAATATGCCGTTGCTAACAACACGCTTCCCGCAGCCAGCATTGCCGTTTCTGTTGCCATTATTTTATAATAATACCTGAACGTTACTGCAGCTACCGCAATCAATACAAGCCCGGTTCTTACAAAAAAAATGTTTTTATCTATGAAACCTTTTATCAGTAACACTACAGGAACGCATATTGTCCAAATCCAAAAAAAGTATGAATAGCTTATGGCAGAATGCTGCTGCATCAAGTCATTTCTGATTTTCTCAACAATATAATAGTTGCCGGAGAAGTAGATTGTAAGCACACTTACAGCAGCAATAGATTTGAAAACAGGAGCATATACTCCGGATGTATTTATATCGGCAAGCCTATTGGAAAAATAATAAATAGCACCCGAAACAATAATAAGCAGGAATGGGAAAGTAGCCAATGCAAATGCTGTGGCATTAACATAAGCATATAAAATGAAAGACAAAAATGCGGGCATTGCAGTAATAGCTGCTAACCTATCGGCAAATCTTATTGCTAACCATACACAAGCAATGAAGACGATAAAAGAAAGAAAAAGCACTAAAGAATGGCCTGTAGAATTAATACCAAACCCGATTGAAATAAACAGAACAGCAACTGCCATCAGCATATTATCGACGCCCGAATTATAATGTTTTTTTTGCCCGGTCATCAGTTCCAGTATTAGATAACTTACCACACCCATTATTATAAAAAAGAAACTGGCTGAGTGCCCAATATTTAAAAAGAGAGCGAATAAGCCGATAGTACACAAAGAAATAAAGAGAGTAAATACTGCTAATCCAGCTTTTATAAAACCATTTGGTGTGTATAAATCAACCGGATGTTCTTTAAGTATTTGTTGCATTACTTCTGCAGAAATATACCGCTTTTTAAAAGCCTCTTTTACCTGCTCCCTTAACTGCAAGTTTAAAAGGGTAACCGATTTATAAACTGTCATGATTTTTTAAAATTTTATTGTACCTGATCAAGAAAACAGCCAGCCCCACACCCGAGGTGATAAAGTATAAAAATGCAACGTATAAAAGAGGCTCGAGAGACTCAACAGTTGGCGATGAGAATAACATCCTCATTATAACATAACTGATACCTGCATAAAAGTATAAAGTGGTGATGACAAGAAAATAAAAGGATCGTTCTTTAACCGCATTCCTGAATTGAAAAAAGGTAACACCTGCAAAAACAAAGAACCATACAGCATACCAATTCTGAAAATGAATAACAGCAGCCAATGAGGAAATGAATAAAATATGGGTTCTAAAATTTTTATACGTAAATTGAAAATGTGCTTTGATATTTTGTTTTACAGAAAGAAATCCCATTGCAATAAGTAAAATGCCTAAAGCAAATCCTGTAAAAATGATTTGAGAACTGCTGAAATCATTATCACGAAGTAGGCGGACAGGTGTAACGGTAATACCTGCCCATGCAGCAAGGTTTACAATAGCCATACTTAACACACCCAGGTGATCGAAGTAATAAGCAGAAATAAACAACAATATCATAGGAATAAAAGTGGCCATGCCCCACCTGTTTCCAAATACCTGATATTGAAATTGCAAATATGCCAACAATATGAGCAGGAGCAGGCAGCCGAGAAGTAAAATATAATCGGGTAACAAACCTGCAGAAGGCGCTTTTTGAAAACTAAATTGAGGCGACTTTTTAATACAATATGCAAAACATAATAAAGCAGCTATTGCAATAAATACTACAATGGCAAGATGACTGATCGAATCGAGATTTTTATAAACGATTATTCCTAATCCTGCAGTTAATAATGAAACACCAATGTACATCAACGATTTTAACTCACGATGGAGAGATACAGGACGCGTTTCTTCGCTACGCTTAATGTTGGTAAGTGTTTCGTTACTTATAAAGCCTTCTTTATGTAGCTGGGTAAAAAAGTAAATATTCATTGTGTAGTTTAAAAGGATTACCGCCTAAGATAAAGTGATTAAATGAAGATGCAATAGTATGGATGTGTAGGTGCAGACTTAAAGCGGACATAATGAAATAAAATTGGGTTTAACAGCAGTAAGGATTATAGTAAAAGGCGGAAAAAGCTTCATTAGTAATAAAATGATGAACGAAATGCGTCGCAACGATGAAAAATCAGGGAACAAATGTTTGTGTCAAAAACATCTTTAAAATAAATCCGCATTTTGGATGTGCTGCTGCGGCACAACATTAGCAAAAGTTATAGATTGAACTTTTTGCTGCTTTCGTTTACTTTGCACTTCAATTTTTTTATAATGGTATATAACTTTAATGCAGGACCAAGCATACTTCCACTGGAGGTGCTGCAGCAGGCAAGCGAAGGGCTTCTCAATTATAACAACAGCGGCTTATCTATTCTTGAAATCGGACACCGCACTGCTATGTTCGAAGAGGTATTGCACGAAGCCATTTCATTGGTTAAAGAGTTAATGCAACTGGATTCTGATCATGAAGTTTTGTTTCTTCATGGCGGGGCAAGCACTCAATTTATGCAAGTGCCTTATAACCTGCTGGGCGAAAGCCAGGCCGCTGCTTACATCGACAATGGTATCTGGGGAAGCAAGGCAATTAAAGAAGCGAAACTATTTGGCAATGTAGAGGTGGTCGCCTCTTCAAAGGATAAAAATCATACTTACCTGCCCAAAGAGTTTACAACACCTGCAAACGCGGTTTATCTACATTACACAACAAATAACACGGTAGAAGGTACACAATGGCATAGCATTCCTGAAACCGATGCGCCGCTGGTTGCTGATATGAGCAGCGATATTTTAAGCTGTCAGCTTGATTTTAACCGCTTTGCATTGATCTATGCCGGCGCTCAAAAAAACATAGGCATTGCCGGAGTAAATCTTTTGGTGATCAATAAAAATATACTGGGAAATGTAAGCAGGAAAATCCCGACAATTCTGGATTACAGAAATCATATTGACAACGGTTCAATGTTGAATACGCCGCCGGTTTTTGCTATTTATGTAAGCATGCTTACACTTAGATGGCTTAAAAAAATGGGTGGAGTTGTTGGTATAGAAAAGTTGAATAACCAGAAAGCAGATCTATTTTATTCTACCCTCGACAGCCTTCCTGTTTTCAAAGGCCCGGTTGCAAAAGAAGACCGAAGTAAAATGAATGCAGTATTTGTAATGGAAGATCCCGCGCTGGAAAAGCAATTTATTGAGGTATGTAAGAATGAAAACCTGTACGGAGTAAAAGGTCATCGTTCTGTGGGTGGTTTTAGGGCTTCGTTTTATAACGCTTTACCTGTAAGCAGCGTTGAGGTGCTGGTGCAGGTGATGAAGGATTTTGCAAATAGAGTGGGGTAGAAGGAGTGAGTTGTCAGTTGTGAGTTGAAACACGAAGGAAGTTACTCACAACTCACAACTCACTACTGACAACTCACTACTGACAACTCACTATTTAACGTAGCAATAGTATTGTTTCTCAAAAACTAACAATTACAACTTCTATGTCTTCAACAAATACCGGTTCTGTTATTGCCCTCATACCTGCCCGCTATGCCGCATCACGATTTCCCGGAAAGCTGATGCAAAAGCTGGGAGATAAAACGGTTATCCTGCATACACACAATAATACGGTTGCGACAGGATTGTTTGATGAAGTGATTGTAGCCACAGACAGCGACATTATTTATAAAGAAATTACGGGTAATGGCGGCAAAGCGGTAATGAGCCGTAGACCGCATGAAAGCGGCAGCGACCGTATAGCAGAAGCGGTTGCAGATATAGATGCAGACATCGTCATAAATGTGCAGGGCGATGAGCCCTTTGTACAACATGAGCCATTAAAAAAATTATTAGACGTTTTTAAAGGAGAGAAAGGCAAAAGTGTACAGGTTGCTTCGCTGATGCAGGTACTGAAAGAGCAGAAATTGATAGAAGATCCGAATTATGTAAAGGTTGTGGTTGACAGAAATATGAATGCCATTTTCTTCAGCCGTTCAGTCATTCCTTATCCAAGAAATACAGAAACTGCCATTACTTATTACGAACATATTGGCGTGTATGCCTTTAGAAAACAGGCATTGATGAATTTTACAAACTGGCCAATAACTCCTTTGGAAAGCGCCGAAAAAATCGAATGCCTCCGATACCTTGAATATGGTATTCGCATCAGGATGGTGGTTACAGAATATATGGGTGTAGAAATAGATACTCCCGAAGACCTTATAAGAGCGGCAAAGCTGATTCATTCTCCCAACTGATCTATTATTTTCTCAATCCTGTTCGACACTTCATCAATTTCTCCGTTGTATTTATCAGTGCCTTCATTGATCGATTTATAAATGAGCTCTGTCTGGTGAACGCGAAGGCCTGCATATTCATTCAGTAACTTCCTTTTCCTTTTGTACTCTTTACTCAGGCTGTAAGCGCCTGTTTTCATGATTTCCTCCTGAAAGTGTTTCCATTGTGGCAAAGCGCTGTCACGTACAACATGCACGGCTTCATTGTTAGACTGTGCAGACTGAAGGTGCTGCATTTGTGCCATTGCCTTTACTTCGATCTGGTTCAGCTTCATAATTTCCTGCTCAAACCGCAGCGAATCATTTCTTCCGTTTGCCCGCAGGTAGAAGTAAACGATCAAGGTTGTGATCAGCAGCACTTCTATCGAAATTCTTGTTCCGCCGGCGCGGGCAAGATTACGTTTGAAGTGAAAGAAATAGAACAAATAGCCTGTACAAATGCCTGCAATGAAGCCGCCGGCAATCGCTGCATT
>CAXUMK010000337.1:0-1013 GCA_964251885.1 uncultured Segetibacter sp.
CTGTATGGTAAATGGTGCAGGACTGGCAATGGCTACTATGGATATGATTAAACTTGCGGGCGGCGAGCCTGCAAATTTTTTAGACGTCGGCGGCACAGCAAATGCACAGACTGTTGAGGCTGGTTTTAAGATTATCATGAAAGACCCGAATGTAAAAGCGATATTGATCAACATCTTTGGAGGCATCGTTCGTTGCGACCGTGTTGCTGCCGGTGTTATTGAAGCTTACAACAAAATGGGCAATATTACTATTCCGATCATCGTTCGCCTGCAGGGAACCAACGCCGAGGAAGCTAAAAAGCTGATAGACGAAAGCGGCCTAAAAGTACAAAGCGCTATTTTGCTAAGTGAGGCTGCCGATTTGGTGAAGAAAGCGGTGGCTTAGTGTGAGGAGTGGGGAGTAGGCAGTAGTGAGTCGTGAGTGGGGAATAGTGAATGGTCAATGGTCAGTCGTCTGTGGTCATTGAATTGAATGTAAGCAACAAAAAATCCCATCTTTTTTCAGGTGGGATTTTTTGTTGCTGCCTTCCCCGCTTTTTTGGCGTGGTCGCACACTTTTTATAGACTTATTGTTAATCATGGTATTTTAGAAGCAAAGAGAGCAAACGTTAGCTGAATATTTTATTTGGCTTTAGGGTGGCTTCGTTAATCCGCTTTTTTATTTGTAGTAAAGGCAATGGTTTTACAAGCTTTGGCGGGTCAATACTTTCATCAAGGTCGCCAAAGTAATTCAAAGCTTTCAATGCAATCATAGGGCTTATGTAATTGTATTTTTGAGTAAAGAGTTCGATAAATGATTTCATGCTAAAATGCCGCAGCAAAAAGTAAATGTCAATGAAATCCTTAAGGCGCTTGCCGCTTTGAACAATAGCATGAACCTTCATAGCTGCAATGTCATCCATGCTTAGCATGCGAATGCCTTCTTCTTCAACAAGCGGTTTTAAAAGTGGATAGTTGTGCCTGATAAAATCTGTTTTGATGTTGTTGACGCTTGCAAGAATTGTATTGTTTCT
>CAXUMK010000337.1:1023-2546 GCA_964251885.1 uncultured Segetibacter sp.
TGAAAGCTTTTAAGACGTTCTAAACTTTGCAGTTGCTGTATAAGAGTGAAAGTTTGGGGCGAAATAATCGCAGGGTTTTTATGCAGCATTTAAAAATTCGGAGTTTAAAAAAAACCTTGAAAATTCTTTGTCCCTTTCATCCAGTTGAGCGCTCCACTCAACAGTTTCCAAAATTTGTTTACGGGAATATATTTTCACCATTTCTCTCCATTCTTCCAAATTGCCTCTTTCCAATACTCTTTCAATAACAATCTTGTAAGACTTTTGATAATTAAAAGTTTCTAAATCATATTCCCATAACAAGGCAGAATTAATAATATGGGGCTTTCCGGTGAGTGAGTTTGACATGTTGTAAATTTACAAAAACCACGTTGGGTTGCAATTTATTCTTTTAGGAGAAAAATCTCTTCTGCAACAAAAAGTTTCCCTCTTCTGTAGAAGTGGCGGGACGCAAAAGGGCTGACTCAAAAGCAGGAGTCGACCATTTTTTTTATTTTAAAATAAACTGATAAAGAAACTTGCTATACTGCTCGCCGAATAAGATTGCGCATTGCTGAATAATGAACAAAAGTAAAAGTGTGCGACGCAACGATGTAAAATAATAGCAATGCAGCCCGGCTCCCCAAAAAATACTGCATATTCTTATGCCGCAAGAAGTAAAATTAGTTGAACAGGAACTCGATATCGTCCCGGCTTAACTTTTTTATGAAGCCTGCATCTTCGGTTACCAGTTCGTTGGCGATTTGTTTTTTGCGCTGCTGCAGTTGAACGATCTTTTCTTCTATCGAATTTTTACAGATCATCTTGTAAGCAAAAATTTTATTCTTCTGTCCAATACGGTGAGTGCGGTCAATGGCCTGCTGCTCTACTGCCGGGTTCCACCACGGGTCAACGAGGTAAATGTAGTCAGCAGCCGTAAGATTGAGGCCAACGCCACCCGCCTTTAGTGAGATGAGGAAAACTTTGATGTCGGGATTGTTTTGAAAACTGTCAACGGCAACGCTGCGGTTCTTTGCAGTGGTGCTTCCATCAAGGTAGGAGAAGGTGATTTTTTCCTGCTCCATCCTGTCTTTTATCAGGTGCAGCATTTCAGTAAACTGCGAAAATACCAGCAGCTTGTGGTTGCCGGTGTTCTCTTGTATTTCGCGCATCAGTTCGTCTATTTTGATGCTTTTGGTCGAGGTTATTTCGTTGTTCTTTACCAATTGCGGACTGTCGCAAATCTGGCGAAGCCTCAGCAAACCTTCTAATATATACATGCCTGCTTTGGCCATGCCCACTTCTTCAATTTTTTTCATCAGGGTATTACGGTAGTGGTTTTTGTAGTCGTCGTACACTGCCTGCTGTTCTTTGTACATTTCGCACCACAGCACCATTTCAGTTTTGTCAGGCAGGTCTTTTGCGACCTGCTCTTTGGTACGCCGCAGCATAAACGGAAACACCATTTTGCGCAACTGCGCCGCCTTTTCCGCATCATTGTTTTTGTCTATTCCGTTGGCGAATTCCTTGTAAAATTCTTTCGT
>CAXUMK010000337.1:2556-4360 GCA_964251885.1 uncultured Segetibacter sp.
GTTCCCAGCAATCCGGGATTGATGAAGTTGAACTGGGCGAAGAGGTCGTAGGTGTTGTTCTGAACCGGGGTACCGCTGAGAATGAGCCTGTTTTTGCTTTTAAGAAGTTGTACAGCTTTGGTCGTTAACGCATCGGGATTTTTGATTGCCTGGCTCTCGTCGAGTATCACGTAATGCCACTGAAATTTTAGCAATTGCTCGAGGTCGTTCCGTATGAGGCCATAAGTTGTAATGATGATGTCGTAGTCTTCGAAATGTTCGTTGCTGAATTCTCTTGCGCTGCCATAGTAAATATGGTAAGTCAACTGCGGACCGAATTTTTTCAACTCATTTTCCCAGTTGTAAATAAGGGAGGTGGGGCAAATAACAAGGTGGGTGCTGCCAGCATATTTCTCTTTCAGGAATTGCAAAAACGAAATCGTCTGCAAGGTTTTTCCCAGTCCCATATCATCTGCAAGGCAGCCGCCCCAGCCCAGGTCGTCGAGGGTTTGCATCCAGTTTAAACCACTTTGCTGGTAGGGACGCAATGAGGCGGTTATGTGTTTGCTGACCGCAGCAGTTTTAACCTGGTCTATGTTGAGCAGCTTTTGTTTTTTCTCGTTGATTTCTTTCAATACCTGCTCGTCATCTATCTGGTTGTGCAGTTCATCTATTAGAGTGTAGTGCAGTTTGCTAAGGCGGAGAGTGCCGTCTTTTTGTTCATTTCCAATTTTTAAAATGAGGCCGTATTGCTGCAGCCATTCCTCCGGTAACATGCCGATAGTTCCATCGCCCAGCACCACCATATTTTGTTTGCTTACAAGCGCCTTTCGTACTTCTTTTAGCGGCACCACCTGGTCGCCAAAACTCACTTCGATGCTCAGGTCAAACCAGTCAATTCCACTGCCGGCCTTCATATCCCACACCGGCTTGTTGGTGTTGTAGCGGAATTTTTTCAGGTCCTGCATTCCCAGAACAGGAATGTCGTTATCCTGCATTTGTCTGACCGTGTCAAGAAACCAGTTTTTCTTCATCACATCGTCGAAAGGAAGAAAGAAAAAGTCGTTCTGTTTCTGCCTGTCAAAAAAAGGATGGAGGGCTTTGATGCTTTCAAAAAATAATTTTTCTTTCGCTTCATTACGCATATACACCTGCCAGGAGCCGTCGGGTAAAGTTTGCAGTATGTCCTGTGCAGCAGCTTCGTAATCGACTGTTACATCTTCGTACACAAACTGAGGCTGCAGCATCAGGTATTTTGTTTCATATTCTTTCAGCAGAATCTGGGGCTTTGGTGCGGGGTGCAGCGTGTGAAGCTGCATAGAGGGCGGCAGTTCAACAGGATATTTTTTTTGAAGTGCAGGAATGATCTGGCGAATTACCTGCAGCTTATTGGTCACCGGTATTTTAATAAACCCCTGTTGAAATTGCCTGATAATACCCATGTCCTTAATATCTGCAGGCAGGTAAAGCACTTCATCAATTATAAACAGGAAGCCATCGTACAGCTTTACTGTATCTGATTTTACCTCCTTATCTTTTACCACGATCAGTTGCCAGATGGTTATAAACCTGCCGTCGTCCTCCACCAAAAATTTTAATGAGACAAAGTCCTGCGACAGCTTAGCAGGCCGGATATTATTATTCGAGAAGCTGCCTTCTGTCAGTAAATACACATCCGGGTACTGACACAAGTGTGGCCAAAGCTTATACAGTTGAGAAATATAATAATTGCGCAGTTCTGCAATCACTGCTTCTGACATCTGCTGCCAGGGATTTGAATAGATAAACATGTTGCCGTGTCCGGCTTTAGTGAGGTGCTTCTTTA
>CAXUMK010000337.1:4370-5829 GCA_964251885.1 uncultured Segetibacter sp.
GTCACTTATACTTACCATCAGAGAATACAAGTCATCGGGCAATTCTTTCAGCAGTGCAAGATTAGCAGGCTGGTGTACAGGTAATTTTTTAAACTGCTTTCCTTTCGGTTTATCAAAGACTTTTATTGTTTCCAGTTCAAAATTTGTTTTAAAATGCCGCGATAAAAGATTGAACAAAAAGCCCACCTGAAAATCGATGATGGTTTCTCTGCCAAGCTTTGGTCTGTTTATTACATCCTGCTCATCGCTAACAGAAAAAAGCGCCTTTCTAAAATTTTGAATTTTTGTGTCTGCATTTTTGCCCCACATCCATACAGGTATGTTCATCATGAGGTTGCCAAAATAATCAGTAGTAAAAGTGAAACTTTTGGCTTCTTTATCATCCGGCTGCAATCCATACTCGGCCAGCAGCGTTGCTTTTTCTTTCGACCAGTCTTTGAATTGAAAGAAAAAGTCAGTTCCATTTTTATTCTCAAGAAAATCGAAACCGGCTTTCACATGCAGGCACATAACAGAACGAAGGTTGCAGGTGCAACGGTATTCGAAGGTTACATTTTTGTCGTACTTTATTTCGGGTGAAAAAACTGTTTTTGCATCAGACCCAAATTCAAATTTCCAGGCAGCATCCTCCCTGTTTTCTGATACCAGCTTTATTTTTGTCATTGCACCCTTAGCAGTATTTGTGTAGCCGCTTTTGTAGTATGCTTCCGTAAAAGCTTTTGTAGGATTGCAGCTAAAAGACTGCCATTTAGATGCAGTGCCTTCGTCGAAAAGAGAAATGATTTTGGCTGATGGCAGGTTTGGGTTTACGTCGGCAGGCGAAGTTTTTTTTGTTTTGTCGGTAATGATTTTTTCTATCTCATGCATCTCCATGTCACCCTCCATCCAAAGTACTTCGATAGCTGCAGCAACGATGTGCTTGCAGGTTCCTTTTTCTTTAAAATCAGGGCATTCGCAAAAAGTTTCAACAGTATATTGCAGAAAAGTTAGGGTTACATAATAGTGCGTATCCTCATCTGTCTCGCTGGGAACCTCAACTTCGTATGTTTTCGTCTTTGGGTAGAAGTCTGTGATGTCAGCTTGTAGATTCTGGTAAAGATTAAGTCCCTTCGTTAAGTCGGTCTCGTTATATCTTTTTAAAAATTCAACCACATTTTTTTCAATGCCTGCTGTAGTTTGCTTCATTTATTAATCTTTTTGAGATACCTGCGAAAGTAAGGATTGAAGGCAGATGTATTGTGACACTTTTTTCACAATTTCTCAACTTAAAAATGATTTGTAATGCACGAAAGTGGTGCAAAGAGCATTAATAAGGCTGAAGCTGGCTTTATGAGAAGAAATAAGAACTTTTTGTGGTAAAACTGAATGATAGCAACCTGATGTCATTAACTTAAGGTTTTTTTGGGGACAAACATTTGTTCTTTCTTCTGCTCCGGTTGTGTCACTCTCTTGTACCGCA
>CAXUMK010000338.1:0-2216 GCA_964251885.1 uncultured Segetibacter sp.
ATTATTCCTCAATCTTTTTTATTCAACCCTTTCAGGGTTGTTTTAAATCAATCTCTTTTACCACGGGTTTCACCCGTGGCTATTTTTGTTTAAGCCCTTCAGGCTTAGAAAGTAGTATATAATGCACGCTAAGGAGAAGGAGGATGAGGTCTTGCCGAACAGCGAACAAACCGTATAAGTGTGCGACGCAACGATTGTCTCATGTAGTAATGTGGCTTGGTTCAAAAAAAACTCTATTCAGGTTTGTATCTCTTGCGCACATAAAAAGCCTCTCCGTAGAGAGGCTTTTTGATTTTAGTGAAATTATTCAGTCCGCAAAAAATCTATCATTCTTTAATCAGCTTCAAAGTCAGCGGATTTCCCTGCACCATAACCTTAAGTAAATACCAGCCTTTGGCTAACTGGCTTACGTGGTCAAACTTCACAGAGTTTTCGCCTTTTTCTAATTGTACCGGCTTCTCCATAATTGCACGGCCCGAAGCATCGTACACATTAATAGTCGTATTCTCTTTGGCTAAAGATGTAATAGTAACGAAGAGTATATTTATAAAAGGATTTGGATAGGCCTTTATTTTAACTCCGTCTTTTGTATCTCTTTTAAAGAAGATGATCTTTGTATAGCTTATATCGCCTGTTTTACTTACTTCTTTAATGCGGTAATAGACGACAGCAGCATTATAGGCGGTTATATCATCAGCATAGTTGTACACAGATGAAGGCGTGTATTTTGGTTTCATCTCTGCAATTGGCTCAAATGCTGTTCCGTCTTTACTTCTTTCTATCACGTAAGCGCTTACATCTGTTTCATTATCTACTTTCCAGGTCAGGTGTGTGATGTTGTTTTGCAGCACGCCGGAGAAATCAATAATCGGTAAAGCAAGCACAGAGGTTGCTCTCCAGTCACGATCGCCGGTAGCATTGGAACGTACTAACTGAACTGATGAACCGGATGGCAAAGGCCCATCCCATCCGCCGTTTGCTGCCATATTGCTGTTTGTAACATTTTTATATATATTTCCGGCAGTAAGGGTGTTGATGTTAAGGTTGTCAAACTGATCCACCATTCCATCTCCGTCGGCGTCGTTGGTATTTATATTGCCTTGGTTAATGGTGAATATCCTTGAGGCTTCATTGATGTCTAAGGCGCCGTCATTGTCGGTATCGGCGTCAATGTAGTCGGGCATGCCGTCGTAATCGTGGTCATAAGGCGTAATACCGTTTGCACCGAAAGCGGTTGACGAAAGGTCATACACATCAGCTACCCCGTCTCCATCAGTATCAGCATCAGTTGGAACAACATAGCTAAAAGTAGGCTGTCCTTCTACATTGTCAGAAATACCATCGTCATCGCTGTCAATATCAAGATAATTCGGCCATCCGCGACCATCGGTGTTGCGGGGCACAAAGTTGACCAAAGCCTGTACCGAAGCTGCCCATCCGTTGGAATAAGAACCGGTAACGAGACCGTTAGATACATTTACAGAGTTAGGATAACCTGCTTCAACAGCATCTACTATTCCATCTCCATCACTGTCTAAATCCATAAAGTTGGGCTTGCCGTCTCTGTCCATATCGGCGGGTACCAAAGCCTCGTCTCCATAAGCGTTGTCGTTTTGATCGGCAGAAGAAAGTATGCCGTCACCATCGTTGTCTATTCCGTCGGCCATGCCATCGTTATTCGCATCCACCGCTCTTTTATCCTGCGTTTCCTTAATATCAGGTATGCCATCGTTGTCGCTGTCAAGATCCAGTTCGTTAAGGATACCATCGCGATCAAAGTCGAAGAAATCGTTGATGCCGTCGTTATTCAGATCTGACCATGTCAACGGCTTATAAGGATTGCCATACAAATCGTTACCGGCAGGTGTCGGACATCCCGGAGTTGGGTCGCGGTAATTGGGAATGCCGTCTCCGTCACAGTCTGCAAAAGGTTTGTAGCCATTGTTTTCTGTCATGTTGTTAATGCCATCGTTGTCGTCGTCCTGGTCTTCGGCAAAGCCTGCGTCAATTTTTGTGTTTACTTCCCCTGCGCCTAATACAACAGTCACATTTCCTGTAGCAGGATTTGGATCGCTGTCTTTTGTAGCATCTCCGCCAACATTTGCCTTTCTTGGAATGTATGGAATAACCACAGGCGCTCCCGGAACATTTGGCGTTGTAAAGTGAACGGTATAAGTGTCGGCGGGAAGACCTGAAAATTTATACTTTCCATTGGC
>CAXUMK010000338.1:2226-5825 GCA_964251885.1 uncultured Segetibacter sp.
TGGCATCTGTAACAACAGTTGAAGCAGAGCCGAATGAATTGGTGAGAGTAACTGTTACCCCTGGAATACCATTTTCACCTGCATCCTGGATTCCGTTACCATTTGTGTCCATCCACACAAAGTCGCCTATTGAAGACGAACCTTCGAGCCCGAAATCAATCGTGTTGTTATTTCCGCTAAAAGTGAACGAGTTGGTGAAAAGTTCATTTCCTGATAAGTTCACTCCGTTATTGTCATTATCTATTTTGTTACCCGGATTTGCACTTGTGGCTGTTGTCACTCCCTTTTCGTAAGCTGCGGGTAATACAACACTCACGATGTAGTTACCTAACAGTAAATGTGAAAACTGGTAAGTACCTGATGAATTGGTTGTGGTGGTTGCAACAGGTGATCCATCCGGTATATTGTCGCTATTGGCATCGGCATATAAATTAACTGTTACGCCGTTAATACCCGTTTCTCCTGCATCCTTTACACCATTTTTATTGGCATCGAACCATACCGAATTACCCAAGATATAGGGCTGATAGAAACCTGCGTCAATGTCGGTTCTGATCTCATTAGCAGCCAGCGTTACTGAAACTACACCATTAACCGGATCACTGTCTTTGGTTCTGTCTGTACCCTGGCTGGCATCGGAAGGATTGTAACCTGAAGGAGTAGTATAGGTAACCGTGTAAGTACCTGCAACCAGTCCTTTAAAGGCATACATACCCGAAGCATTCGTAGTTACCACATAACTTGCGCCGCTTTGTGATGAAAGCGTTACCGTTACTCCCGCTAAACCTGGTTCGCCGGTATCCTGTATTCCATCTCCATTTAAATCGTTCCAAACGAAATCGCCGATTGAACCTGTACCCAGTAACCCGATATCAAGAGTGTTATTGTTGCTGCTGAGGCTGATGTAATTTGTGCGCACCTCTCCGCCATTTGTATTCACTCCATTGTTATCATTATCTGTATTGTTATTTGGATTATTGCTGCCGGCAATAATAGCTCCCATTGTATAACCGGCGGGAAGAACTACACCCACTATGTAATTTGCTGCAGATAAATTACTGAACTGGTAGCTGCCCTGCATGTCAGTAACCGTAGAATCTACAGCTAAACCATCAGCAACATTATCGCCATTGGTGTCTTTATACAAGTACACCGTTGCTCCCAGGATAGGAGGTTCATTTGCATTTTTTAATCCATTGTTATTGAAATCGTACCATACTGTATTTCCTACAGTGTACGGCAGGTAAAAGCCCGCATCAATATCTGTTCTCAACTGTGCCGCTGTAATGGTTACAGATACACTTCCATTAACCGGATCGCTGTCTTTTGTTCTGTCTGTACCTTGTGCGGGTGCTGAAGCAAAATAACCTGCAGGAGTGGAAAAAGTAATCGTGTAAGTGCCATCGCCCAAACCGCTAAAGCTATAATTGCCTGAACTGTTTGTAGAAGTGCTTAGAGTTAACCCATTTGAATTGGTGATGGTTACCGCTACGCCTGCAATACCTGTTTCGCCTGCATCCTGGATGCCATTGCCATTGAGATCATTGAATACAAAGTCGCCTATAGAACCAGTACCGCTCAAACCAATATCCAAAGTATTGTTATTCGCAGTTAAACTGATGTAATTGGTTCTGACTTCGCCGCCGGTAAGATTTACACCGTTGTTGTCATTGTCAACCCCATTGTTTGGATTTGCACTCCCTGAAATGACAGCGCCGGTTGTATAACCTGCAGGCAGAACAACACCTGCTATGTATTTGCCTGCGGGAAGATTTACGAACTGGTAATGACCTGTAACATCTGAAATAACAGAGGCGACAGATGCTCCATCAGCAATGTTATCTCCATTGGCATCTGCGTATAGATTAACTGTAGCGCCACTGATGTTATTTTCTGCTGCATCTTTTAATCCATTGCCATTCTGGTCGTACCACACAAGGTCACCTAAAGTAAACACACCGGCAGTACGCCAGTCGCGGTCGCTGCTTGAAGCAAAGGTTTTTATCAGCGTTACTTTAGAGCCGGATGAAGCGGGGCCGCTCAGGCTGCCGTTTGCTCCCATTTTACTGTCAGTAACGTTTGTGTATTTTGAACCGGCAGCAATTGAATTTACATTCAGCAAATCAAACTCATCTAACATACCATCACCATCTGCATCAGCCGTATTTATGTTGGACGGTGTTAGTGTGAAGTTGCCGGAAGCCTCATTGAGATCGGGTTTGCCATCATTATCTGTATCCAGGTCTTTATAGTCAGGTATGCCATCACCGTCCTGATCATTAGGAGTAATGCCCGCACCACCAAAGGTTCCGGGGTTTGTATCATACACATCAGCCAGTCCATCATTGTCAGCATCTGTGTCATTTGGCACTTTGTAAGTGGCAGTGGGCTGACCTTCTATGTTATCACTTATTCCATCGTCATCACTATCAATATCTAAGTAATCAGCAGGACCGCGTCCATCTGTATTTGACAGAGAGAGGGTAGCCAAAGCCCTTACAGTATTTGCCCAGCCATTGGTAGCAATACCGGTAACCACACCGTTTGATATGATAACAGTATTAGGGAAACCAGCTTCAACAGCATCCACAATTCCGTCACCATCACTATCCAGGTCGTAAGGATTAGGATAGCCGGTCTGGTCTGCATTGTCATTGGGATAGCTATCTGCACGTCCGTCGTTATTTGTATCTGCACCTGTGATAAGTATAGCTCCGGTCAATTCATTCGCATCGTTAAAACCATCCCCATCGGCATCAATGAAATTATTTACCATCCCATCATTATCGGCATCTATTCCGCCTGCTTCCACAATGTCAGGAATACCATCATTGTCACTATCAAGGTCTGTGCTGTTAGAACGCCCGTCTCCGTCAAAATCTTTAAAACCTAATCCTTGTCCGCTGCCTGCTGCACCCGTATTGTTTGCATCCACATTCTGAGACAAACCATCACCGTCTGTATCGGTAAAATTATCTATAATGCCGTCTCCATTTACATCCACACCATACGCTTCCACAACATCAGGTATTCCGTCATTATCACTATCCAAATCAAGATAATCAGGAATGCCATCACCATCGGCATCAATCGAAGCGAGACATCCGGCTGCATTTAAAGTACCATAGCTGGCATCTTTATAATTTACGATACCATTGTCATCGTCGTCAAGCGAAGGATCTGTACCACCTGGCAAACAACTAAAGCTGGTTGCACCTTTACCACATAACTCAACCACATCAGGAATACCGTCGTTGTCGTCATCAATATCGTAAATGTCAGCTATACCATCGTTGTCTGTATCGAGCAGAAACTGCATGACTGCTGTTCCGGTCGTTGCAGATTCTTTTCCTGCATTGTCAATGGTATAGAACGGTATTGAAACTTTTACAAAACCGTCAACCGGATCAACCAGGATAGTTTGAGTTGGCTGCCCTGCGGTGTTAGCAGGAATGACAATACCATTGAGAGGGAAGTTGGCGCTGGTATAAACCGTACCGTTGATGGTTAAACTCGTAACCTTTTGCGGAAAAATGGTGATGCGGATAGAAGTAATGTTGCCTGGTGTAAAATCGCTGCCTGTAAGTATATTGGTAAAT
>CAXUMK010000339.1:0-1200 GCA_964251885.1 uncultured Segetibacter sp.
TATAGGCAGTGACAGCCTGGGCTGCTTTAAAGATACCGGCAATGTGAAACTAAAAGTATACCCCGTGCCAACTGTTGAAATAATAAATGGTGACAATGTAACAATGCAGGTAGGTGCAAGCATTCAGTTGACAACAAAAAGTTCTGCTGATGTCACTGGCTATAAATGGTTTCCGGGTCAATGGTTAAGCTGTGCTTCGTGCGCTCAGCCACAGGCCGCGCCAAAGGACAACATCACTTACAGTGTTACAGCTACCAATGCCGGCAATTGCACTGCACGTGACCAGGTTACTATCAATTTAATCTGTAACAACGCCAATGTATACATTCCGAATACTTTTTCTCCAAACGGAGATGGGGTGAATGATGTTTTTTATCCTAGAGGATCAGGGCTGTATAATATTCTGACTTTTAAAGTATTTAACCGGTGGGGACAGGTAGTATTTGAAAGAAACGGCATCAGCGCCAACAATGCATCTTATGGATGGGATGGCACATTAAACGGATCGCCTCTTCAATCTGATGTGTATGTATATTTGGTAGAAGTAGTATGTTCTAACAATATTGTGTTTCCGTTTAAAGGTAATGTATCGTTGATCCGTTGATGCGACTTGCTTTTTAAGATGCTGCATTCTTTATTTTAGCTTCATTGTTTGGAGCAGTAGATTGGGTCATCATTTTTTAACGGATATTAAAAAAATCCTTCGCTTCTTGTTTTATAACATTAGTAATTTAGCCGGGTCTTTCAAAAAGACCTGGTTTTTTTATTTATACAATGTTATTATTTCAATCAGTGCTTTTTTATCTCGGCAGGGCCTTTCTTTTTCTCAGCGGGCTGTTTTTTTGCGTAATAGCAAAAGCACAGGTAGTTGCTGATTTTAAAGCAGACGTACCAAAGGGATGTGCTCCACTGGTTGTTCAGTTTAGCGATCTTAGTTCAGGTAAACCTACCGAATGGTTGTGGGATTTCGGAAACGGTGTTACCAGTACGCAGCAAAATCCGTCGGTTATTTATTTTATCCCCGGAAACTATACTGTAAAGCTGGTAGTTAAAAATGGTTCAAAGTCTGACTCTGTTGCCAAAAGTAAATATATCCTGGCTTATCAAAAACCGAATGTTCAATTTTCAACCAACGATACTGTCGGGTGTGCTCCGTTACATGTTCAATTCACAGATAATACCAGCGACGCTTCAAGTACA
>CAXUMK010000339.1:1210-5808 GCA_964251885.1 uncultured Segetibacter sp.
CAGTTCGTCCGATATCGTCAACGACATTACCTATAAATGGGATTTTGGCGATGGCAATAGTTCTTCTGACCAGTCACCTCCTCATTCTTATGATAAAGACGGCATCTTTACAGTTACATTAAGAGTTGTTAACAGCAATGGTTGTACAGAAGTGCTTACAAAGCCATCTTTGATTCATGTTAAAAAAACCATCCCTGACTTTACTTCAGTAGTGCCTGTAAAATACTGTAAACCTCCTGTTACGGTTAATTTCTCCGACAATTCGCAAGGCGGTCCAATAGTTAGCACTTCTTGGGATTTTGGAGATGGCGGCACTTCAACTGATCCAAATCCTTCACATATTTTTACTGCAGCAGGCAATTATAATGTGAAACTGGTAATCACCAATGATTACGGATGTAAATACTCCATTACTAAATCGACTGTTATCACAAATGTAATAGCAGCATTTACCAGTCCTGATACCATTTGTGCAGGAGCATCAGCTAATTTTATCAATACATCTTTACCCGGCATCGTATCTGCTTTTTGGGATTTTGGTGATGGTACTTCGTCCACAGATATCAATCCTGTAAAAACATATACTGCTCCCGGAATTCATTTAGTAAAACTTGTAAATAATTTCGGCGCTTGTACAGACTCAGTCAGCAAGAGTATTTTCATTTTGTCTAAACCTTCGGCTTTATTTTCTTACACTGCACCTCCACCAGGTTGTTCAATTCCTATAAATGTTCAGTTTAATAGTACGGCTGCCGGTGGTTCTTCTTTCTTATGGAATTTTGGTGACAGCAATTCTTCAACCGATGCTAATCCTGCACACGTTTATACAGCTTACGGGTCTTATTCGGTAAGTTTAAAAGTTACCGGTACCAATGGTTGTACCGATGTGTTGTCGCGATCAAATATAATTACCATTACTCCGGTTAAGATCAATGGATTGGATAGGCTGCCTTTTTCGGGCTGTGCTCCATATACCAGCACTTTTTCTGCCTATATTTCTACTCCTGAACCTATCACTAATTTTGCGTGGAGCTTTGGCGACGGAACATTCTCTACCGAGGGTTATCCTTTTCATACCTATACGGCTCCAGGATCTTACGATGTGTCTTTGATTGTTAGCACTGCCAGCGGATGTACAGATTCGGTTCATTTACATGCGGCAGTAAATATTTATTCAAAACCGGTTGCTAATTTCTCAGCTTCACCATTAATCGCCTGCTCACACGATCCGGTTAGTTTTATAGATAGTTCTTCTGCGAATACAACTAACTGGCTTTGGGAATTTGGAGACAGCACTACTTCAATTTTAGAGAATCCTTTTCATCGTTATGCTGATACCGGGTATTTTTCAGTAACACTTATAGCAGGAAATTATACTTGCCACGACACGATTACTATTCATAATTATGTTTATATAAATCCTCCGGTTGCAAAATTCAATGTCTCCTATAATTGCGACAGCCCTTACTACCGCACTTTTACAAATCTGTCGGTAGGCGCTAAAACCAGCACTTGGGATTTCGGCGATGGTGACTCTTCAACCATAGATAGTCCTTCTCACATATATTCTGCTCCCGGTACATACGTGGTAACTTTGAGAGTAACCAACAACAATTGTTTTGACATATTAAAAGATACTATCCAGATAATCGATGAACAACCTGTATTAACTATACAAAAAAATGTAGTCTGTAAAAATGCTTCTGCAAACTTTACTGCGTCCGCAATAAATACCTCTAATATTCTTACTTATACCTGGAGTTTTGGAGATGGTTCAGATACTGCCCGCAGCAGCGTTCCTTCTATAAGTTATACCTACACTTCTTCCGGAAGTTATAATGCTTTTTTAACCGTAACAGATAATTTAGGTTGCAGAAAAAAAACGGCAAGTCCTTTAAATGTAATTGTGTACGTTCCTAAAGCTGATTTTGCAAATGCTGCCGGCGCCTGCCTAAACAACGTGGTTACCTTCACAGATAAAAGCGTTCCTTATTCTGATTATCGTATTCTTTCGTGGGTGCTGGATTATGGAGATGGCAAAAGCGATTCTTTAAATATCCCGCAGTTTACACATACTTATACTGCTACTGGAACGTATGATGTTTCATTAAAAATTACGGATACTTCCGGTTGTTCCAATATATTGCTGAAGCAGAAAGATATTATCATAACTGACCCAAAAGCTTTGTTTTCTGTTAGTGATTCTCTTTCATGCAGTCATTCCCAGATAAGTTTTATTGACAGTTCCAGCGGGTTAGGCTTACAATCTGCCTGGTCTTTTGGCGATAGCAATACAAGCAACGCAAAAAATCCATTGCACAGCTATAACGCGGAAGGAACTTATGATGTATGCCTTACCGTGACAGATACATTTGGTTGTGTCAATACTTTTACCATACCTGCAGCCGTAGATATAAAAGATCCTAAAGCAAATTTTACTTTAAGCGACTCTGCCATTACCTGTCCTCCTGCACTCATTACTTTTTTCAATCATTCAGTTAATTCTACCTCGGTAAACTGGTATTTCGACGATGGCAGTTATTCAACTATTGACAATCCTTCTCATTTCTTTTTAACAGCAAGAACTTATAACATTAAGCTTGTTGCCAAAGGCTATGGCACCTGTGAAGATTCGGTCGTGCAAAATGTAGTTGCCAAAGGACCGGCTGGTTCGTTTACATACACCCCGCTGGTAAAATGTGCGCCTGCTACCATTCAATTTACCGGTTCGGCACAAAATAACCGCAATACTTTTCTGTGGGATTTTGGCGATGGCATTACCAGCAGCACCTCTTCTCCCACTGTATCTCATCAATATGCAACCCCAGGCAAATATTTGCCAAAGCTGCTTTTGCATGATGTCACTCTTATTTGTACTGTTTCTGTATTTGGTTCAGATACCATTACTGCCTATGGTGTCAAAAGTTATATTCAATCTGTTAAAAGTGTTTTTTGTGATACTGCAGGTATTACTTTTTTAGACTCATCTATAGTATTATACGACAACGTTGCCTCGTATTTATGGAATTTTGGCGATGGCACTTTTTCTACTGTAGAAAATCCTTATCACAATTTTGCTCTGTCTGGCGTTTATCCTGTTCACCTGACTATCAAAACCGATGGCGGTTGTATAGATTCCAGCGACGTTTCTGTAAATGTTGTCAAGCCTCCTCAATTACAGCTTTACGGTGATTCTGTAACATGCGTAAATCAAGCGGTCGCTTTCTCAGGAAAGGTTACGCTCGATACGACTGCAATACGTTGGAACTGGAATTTTGATAATGGAAATACATACAACATTTCAACCCCGCCTCCTCAAATGTATAGCCTTGCCGGAAGTTATACCATAAGAGCCTCGGTCACAAACTCTTCCGGATGCACTGACAGCGTATCAAAAATTCTTGCTGTACATCAGCTGCCCGCTGTAAATGCCGGTACTGATACAGTTATATGTCATGGTCAAACTCTCACGCTTAGTGCGTCAGGAGCCAGCACCTATTTATGGCAAAACAGTCCTTCTTTAAGCTGTACAAACTGTGCAGGGCCGTTTGCTTCACCAATCGACTCTACCGTGTACTTTACAGTAACAGGAACGAATGCAAACGGATGTCAAAATACAGATTCTATATTGGTAAAAGTTGTTCAGCCTGTTCATATAACCGGTTCGCCAGCCGATACTTTGTGTGCAGGCAAGTCGGTTCAGCTATTTGCAAAAGGTGGAGATAATTATATTTGGTCGCCTTCAGCCGGTTTAAGCAATACCAATACTGCTACCCCTGTTGCAAGCCCGGTAGCCACTACTTTGTATTCGGTTGTTGGTCGCGATGCAAATAACTGCTTTTCTGATACCGCTTATGTTCCTGTAACAGTTTATCCTGTACCTGTTTTTAACATTCAAAAAGACAATATAACTATATCAGTCGGTAACAGCGTTACCATCAATACAACCAGTTCTTCTGATATCGTCAAATGGAGATGGTTTCCTGCCACAGGTTTAAGCTGCAGCACCTGCGCCGAACCAGTTGCAACCGCCACAAATAATATCAGCTATATGGCGGTGGCGACCAACGCAGGTGGTTGTACAGCAGAAGATAAAATCACCTTGCAGGTATTTTGTAATAATGGAAATGTTTTTGTGCCCAATACTTTCTCACCCAATAATGATGGAAACAATGATGTTTTTTTTCCGCGGGGTAAAGGTATAGCCTCAGTAAAAGGCCTTCGTATTTTTAACCGATGGGGCTCTCTTGTTTTTCAAAAGTCAAATTTTTCTATAAACGATGCCCAATCCGGCTGGAATGGAACATACAATGGCAAAGCAGCAGAATCGGATGTGTATGTATATGAACTGGAAGTTGTATGTGAAACCGGTCAGGTTTTTTCTTTCAAAGGCAACATTACATTAATCAGGTAAGCGGTTAAACGAAACGTCATTCTATAATTATATTATGCAAGGGATAAAGAAGTGAGTAGATTTTTTTTTGAACCAGTCTGAGTTACTATTATGAGGCTTACGTTGCGTCGCACACTTGTACGGTTTGTCCGCTGTTCGGCAAGACCTCATCCTCCGTCTCCTTCTCCTCGCGGAGAAGGAGCGG
>CAXUMK010000340.1:0-5398 GCA_964251885.1 uncultured Segetibacter sp.
TGCCCAATTACCCCGGCGGTACTCCTTCGAGTTTCTGGGCATCGGGAAGACTGCCTTTTATGGCCACTTTCGATGCAACTTCGGGAGGTATTACTAAACGGATAAGGGTAATTGATATTCATGCAAAATCTGCTTCTGACTCATCAAGCTTTAACAGGCGTGTTTATGATGCAAAAGTGTTAAAAGACTCGCTTGACGCCTATTATCCAACCGATAACATTATCATCGTTGGTGACTTTAACGACCGTTTGGCTGGTTCTATTTATACCAGTTCGCCTACATCGCCTTATAAGCCTTTTGTAGATGACAGCGCTGATTATGCATCGTTAACCTATCCGTTAGATGTGGCTGGAAGAGTAAGTTTTGTTTCAGGTACAGGAATGATTGATCAGATTATTACTTCAAATGAGATGAAACCTTTTTATATTCCAAATTCAGCAGATATTGAAGACCCGAGGTCATACATCAGTAATTATGGCGCTAACACTGCATCGGATCATTTGCCTGTGTATAGTCGCTTCTCATTTAGTTCAACCTTACCGGTATTGCTTACTAAGTTTAATGCTATCGCGAATGGTAATCAGGTATTAGTGACCTGGAACACAGCAACTGAATTGAACAACAACCACTTTGTAATAGAAAGATCAGCAGATGGAGTAAGCTTTTCTGCTATTGGAGAAAAAGCGGCCTCAGGCAATACAAACGGTCAGGCATACCAGTTTGTTGATGAACATCCTTTACCGGGAGTGAGTTATTACAGGTTAAAACAAGTGGATAACGACGGTAAGGTTACATTGTCTAATATCGTTTCTGTAAACTTTACAGCTTCTGCAAACAGTGTTTTGAGTGTTTATCCCAATCCTGTAATTAGCTCTATCCGGATAAATATAAACGCTGCTTCTGCTGTTAATTTTACGGCAAAAGTTATAGCCGCAGATGGATCTTTACGAATTGAGGCAAGAGGAGACATAAACCAAATAAACCAACAAATCAACGCTAAGCTATATTCAATTGATGCAGGAGTTTATATACTTACAGTAGGCAATTCATCAGAAAAGCATGTGTTGAAGTTTATTAAACAGTAAGAGAAACGAGTCGTTGGAAAGCATAATTGGACGGCTATCGATATAAGTATAGTGAAGGTGCAATGATATGTTCCAGTTCAAAATTCTTGGTCAATTGTCCAAGGGTGAAGGGCATATTACGGTTTATACGTTATTTAAAAAAAGCTGAATAAAGAATCTGAAAGTATAAGTGAGTGACACAACAATGCTTAATCAACGTTTGAATGCCCGTTCCCAAAAAACATTCCTACTTTTTCAACACCAAATCCTCTTTTGCTGCCCATAAGCTAATGTCCTGCTTGCTTAAAGCGGCAGCCATTAAATCAGGAAATTTATCAGGGGTGCAGGCGAAAACGGGGATGCCGAGATTAGAAAAGAATTGAGCATTGGCATGGTCATAAGAAGGAGCACCTTCGTCGTTTAATGCCAGCAGCACTACAACCTGCACACCGGCACCGGTAAGCTCAACAGCGCGTTTGCGCATTTCGACTTGGTTGCCGCCTTCGTACAAGTCGGTAATAAGAACGAGCACGGTATCGAGAGGACGGGTAATGATTTGTTTGCAATAAGTGAGCGCAGCATTTATGTCGGTGCCGCCGCCAAGCTGCACGCCAAACAGCAACTCTACCGGGTCGGTCAACTCTTCGGTAAGGTCGGCAACGGCGGTATCAAAGACAACCATTTTGGTTTTAATAGCAGGAATAGATGCCATTACCGAACCGAAGATTCCGGAATAAACAACCGAGCTTCCCATTGAGCCGCTTTGGTCGAGGCATAGCACAACGTCCTTTAGCGAATTGCGTTTTCTGCCATAACCAATACGGGTTTCGGGAATAATGGTTTTGTATTCGGGCTGGTAGTGTTTCAGGTTTTTAAGGATGGTGACATGCCAGTTAATCTCGTTGTGCCTCGGTCTGCGGTTGCGGATGCTTCTGTTAAGGCTGCCAATGATTGCCTGTTGAGTTGGTGTTGCCAGTTTGCGCATTAATTCATCCACCACTTTTCGCACTACCTGCCGTGCGGTATCTTTCGTTTTGTCGGGAATAACGCGGCTTAACGTCATTAATGTAGCTACCAGGTTTACATCAGGCTCTACGTTTTCGAGCATCTCTTTTTCAAACAACATTTGGGTGAGGTTCAGGCGCTTTAGCGCGTCCTGCTGCATTACCTGCACGACGGTTGATGGAAAAAAAGTTCGTATGTCGCCCAGCCATCTTGCCACATTTGGAGACGAAGGACCTAAGCCTCCCTTGCGTTCATTGTCGTACAAGGCTTCCAGCGTTTGATCAAGCTTTATGTCATCGTCTTTAAGACCAAAGCCGGTTCCGTCGTTTTGGTTACCTCCCAAAATCATTCGCCACTTGCGTAAAAGGGTTTCGTTGCTCATGATAAATAAGTAAAGCTCAAATTATCTAAATCTGACAAAATAACTTTAAAATTGAATAGTCTATTAACTGAAAAATTAGAAAGCTGAATAAGAACAGTATAAGAGCTTATAAATAAAAAAAGCCCACTTTAAGTGAACTTTTAGCGTATTAATTAGCAATTCTTATCTGCCCATTCATAAAATTCTTCTATAGTACACCCTATAGTTTTGCATGAAGTACGCAGATGAAATGCAGGTATCTCCTTCTCATTACCCCAAACAGGGATAGTTCTGTGTCCGGGTTTTTTATATTGGTCGTGACTGGAAGCGGTTCTATCGTATCGAAAACCTTTAAATATCAGGAAAGAAACCCAACATTTTGTTGGAAGAGGTCGAAAGTTTCCCATTTATCATGCAGCTTCTATGGTTAAGTGTTTTACTTTCCCTTCTACAGCATTGAAATTCTGAAGTTCACCTTCTTCATCAACATAAATTTTTGAAAACTCTTTATTTCTTAATTTATCAATCTTCCATCCCTGCGAACTAAGTTCGGCTTCTCTTTTCTTTGTTGATAACGAATGCAGATAACTGAAATATTCGCTAATTGAGAACTTCGCAAGTTCAAATGCCTTTTCACGGGTTTCTCCATAACCAGATATTTGTAAAGCAGGAAAATAAAAAATAAACTGTTTTGTATCTGCATCCTGAAACTCAAAAGCATTTAAATGCCCGGTAACGTTCTTTTGATTTATGTGTATTACATCAGGATGGAATGTTTCCTTTATCCGAAATTCGGTAAACTCTCCGTTCATATTGTTTCTTTAAAAAAAGACTATAAAAATAAACTTGCAGTAAAAGTGCTTTATCACAAAAATATTGTTAACTACAATAATAACGCAAATATTATTCTTATGCTGTAGTTAAAAAAGCGCAATAGCGAAATCCTTGTACAATACATCATGCAGATTTACGGCACACAGGTAAATGAAGGGATTGCTTCGTCGTTCCTCCTCGCAATGACGGCTCTCTTTTGCCGAAAAAAGTATCCTCAGTACAAGTGTGCGACGCAACGGCTGCTAAATCAAAGAACAAATGCCCGGCTCATAAAATTCTATTGCTTCTGTAACCCCAACAATTGCAACACTATCGGTATTCCCTGCTTTGCACGTTCATAATCAAAATTTGTTTCTTTAATTACAGTCTGGTTTGTGGTGTTGGCTGATTTTACTTTTTCGCCTAACTTCCTTCTTTCAGGCTGTGAGAAATTGGAGAACGTTCTGCGCAGCAATGGAAGCACTTGTATAAAAACATCTTCGTCCAATCCGTTCACCCAATTATTGATAACATTCCAAAGGTCATTGTCTATTAACAGGATGGTTCCGCTGCCTTTCAAAAAACCTTCGAGCCATGCAGCGCTGGTATCGGGAGGATTGGTTTGAGACATTCGAAAGCTGAACATTTTTACCAGTTCGTCGCCTTGCAGCATTTTATAGTCAAACAACAACCGCACGGCATAACCGGCAACCACAGGAGACGAATTTTGGTTGCCTGAAATGATTTTTAAAGCCTGCTGCCATTCGCCGGTTATGGATGGCTGCGTTAACACATTTACAGCATCGTTTAGTTGAAACATCAGGTCGAGCAGCTTTTGCGAAGCAGCTTCATCAACCGCGGTAACCGCATTTGGAAGGCTGACGCAAATTCTTGTAATCATTCCTTCCAGGATGTTCGTCACCAGTTCCGCATCGGTTTTGCGAACGTTGCCATACCTGCTTACGTTTACTAAAGGCGGCACCGCTTCCATCAACTGGATCACATCTCCGCTTGCCGCCGCCAGGTTATTCACCTGTTCAATCAGCACTTCAACGGCTGCATGTAATTCTGCGGGAAGCGTTTGTTGCAACAACTCCGACACCTGAACCAGCGCAGTTGCGCCCTTCGCCTTATCAACAACAAACCTTGATGCAGCTTCCTCCACCGTATTGCCCCAGCCGCCTTTTTCAATCACGTCAACCGAAAACGCCGGGTCCCACTGCAGGCGCCATTGCTCTTTAAAAGTTCCCTTGCCCGACACCTGCGATTGTTGTCCCCACGGTATGCCTAGCAACTGCAGTCGATGCAACAAAATGCTTCTTTCGAGGTCAGTATCTTTACGAAGGTCGAGCGTATAATCTTTAAAATCAGCCGACGCAGGAAGCCGTAATTTCTTCTGCAGCTTTTCTATATCCACCTGCAACGGCGGCTTCGGAATGTTAGCCGGAACTTCACCCAGCTTATTGCTTACGATCAGTTCATCGTTTATCAATTTCAGCAACACATTTTCTCCATTACACAACACACTCAATGTGGCTTCATTCAGCTCTTCCAAACCAGCTTTACTAAAGCCCCGCAACGAAGCCAAAGACTCCGCCAGCCGAACAGCTTCTATCACATGCGCAACCGATGTATCCATTCCATTCTTGCGAAACAAGTGCGCCACTTTCGTCATCCACCTTGTACCATCATCCGCCGGAAACTTCCACACATGCTCGTACCAGCCCGGCGAATTGATACCCGCACCATAACCACTGCGGTAACTCAATCGGCTATACGTCCACGGGATCCACGTGCACTCAACCTTAACTTTTGGAAGGTTTTTCAGCAACTCATTATCCTCCTTTTGCTTCGGCATATTTACCAAAGCCGGCACATGCCACGCACCACAAACCACCGCGATATTCTCAAACATTTCCTTTTCAGCCTGCCGTATCATTTTGCGCATGTGCGCCTCACGCAACTGCTCGGTGCGGTCGGGGCGCAAAGGCAAACTTTCCCGCAAGCTCTGCATCGCTTCCCGAACCGCATCAAAAACCTGCTCACCATTTTGACGGTGCTCAAACATTTGCTCCCACCAATTTTCGCCATCCTCATATCCCGCCGCTTCCGCCAGGTACGAAACCGGGTCTGCCTTTATCCGCACCTCTTCCTG
>CAXUMK010000340.1:5408-5678 GCA_964251885.1 uncultured Segetibacter sp.
AGCCGCATTATTTAAAGGCGCAGGTTCTGCCAGATCATCCGCCTTCTTTTCCGCCTCCCGTTTCTCCTGCTCAATCGCCAACTGGTTAGCTATTGGCAAATCAAAAAAACGTACTTGTAGCTTATTTTGCCTCGCATACCTGATCGCCTGCCACTCTGGCGAAAACGCTGCAAACGGATAAAAAACCGACCGTTGCGGATTGTCAGGCTGGTAACATAAAATCGCCACCGGCGGCTTCAGTTCCTCCTCATCCGTCCACGACAAAATCGC
>CAXUMK010000341.1:0-5660 GCA_964251885.1 uncultured Segetibacter sp.
TCAGCTTTTAACCCAAAATCTACTTGCCTTACTGTCAAAAACTACATCAGTTCAACCATTTTTTCTTAAGTTTACGCAATGCCGCCAAGGCGGGCTCACTTGTACTTATATAGCTTTATTAGGCTTTTTTTGAAAAGCACTACTGTACCAACAATGGTAATATACAGAAAGTGATCGTATAACATTATCTGAACAGCAAAAGCAATGCGTTACAGATACCGGCATAAAAAGCCTTATTACCTTAATGGATAGAAAAGAGAAAGAAAAAACCTTATTACCTTATTATTAAGTTATGAACAGAGCACTACAATCTTTATACTCATTTGCTTTGATAACTCAAAATCGTACTCCTCTCTTCCTGCCGGGGTCTCCTTTAATAGCCTTATGAGTGGGACAATGGACCCGGCATGCTGGGAGCGCAGAGCTTGCAACGAACTTTTCGGGGGCTCATCCTAACACACAAGCTTTGCTATGAAGACCTTTGACATAAGACTCTAAATGGGAGATATAAGGTAATAAGGTTAGTTATTTTTGGGCAGATATGTTGTGTTACTAAGGTAATAAGGTAATAGGTTGTTATACTGCACGTGGTATAAGATTCCGTAAACGGGACAAGAGTGCATTGCTGAATAATGAACAAAAGTATAAGTGTGATCCTTTTCTTTCCTTCCACTGGAAGAAAAGAAAAGGACCAATCCATGATTGCAACGATGTAAAATAGTAGTAATGCAGTCGGCTCCAAAAAAAATCACTGCATATTTTTATGCCGCGGCAAGTATAACGCGAATGAAAGCAAGGCGTTATTTAATATGTAACGAAGGCTTTGTAATGATTTATCTTAGCTTTTTCTTTTTCCTGCAAAAAGTGTGGTTACTCACAATAAAGAGATGCCTGAATCTGCTTTTGATTACTGGAAAAGCGACAATTTATAATGTATCGAATTAAAGTTTGGCTTTTTCTTTCATTAACCGGGCTATTGCTAAATATTCTGTATAACTCGAAGGCTTTTGTAAATAGTCTTCGGCACCCATTTGCTTATACTTTTCTATTTCCTGCTCAGATTTTACAGAAGACAATACGATTACATGAATATGTTTATACATCTCCATTTGTTTCAGGTCTTTTAAAAACTCAGCACCTGTAATGCCAGGAAGATATAAGTCTGTTACAATTAACTTAGGCATTTCATCTTTTGCACGACACTGCTCTAAATACATAAAAGCATGCATTGCTGAATGTTCATAATGAACGCCATCGACCCCGCTTTGGGTAAAAGCATCAGCTAATATTTCAACATCGTCTATGTCGTCATCAATAATTAAAACTTTGCTGTACTTCATGCATGGAGATATGATAATTATTCTTTGCAACTTTCCTGCCTTGTTTTTCATTTTCACGCTGCACATACAAAAAGTGATGACTGAAGTAGTTAAAAGAAGCAGGACCGGTAACACTGTTAGTTTTTCAATTATAAGAGAACTGATTAACCGGTAAAGCAAAACGTGTGATTTATGTAACTTTTTCCATGAAATATGTAACATTACCCATTTAAAAAAGCGCATCTTTGTAATGTGAAATTTCATTCACAACTTATCCAATTTCTGATGAAATATAAATATTTACATTTTGTAGTAGCAGTAGTTCTTTCTTTTTTCATTACAACAACGGTTTTTGCTCAGGCTCCTGACTTAGGAACTGCAGCCAGCTTCGTTCTCTTCTCTTCCAACGGAGCAGTAGGTAATACTGGTCTTTCGCATCTTACAGGCAATGTAGGCACCAACAACGGAGCTGTCACAGGTTTCGGCAATGTAAACGGTATGATGCACAACAGCGATGGTGTAACTGCAAGCGCTGCAGGAGACTTGCTGATTGCTTACAACAAGCTAAATGCCACAGCTGCCACATTTTCTCATGCCCCGCTTCTCGGTAACGGCGATACCCTTATTGCAGGTGTATATGCTATAGCCGGTAACTCAACGCTAAACCTAAATCTTTATTTAGATGCAAAAGGAGATTCTAACTCCGTTTTTATTATTAAGATTGCCGGTACATTTTCCACCGCCACTGCCTCTGCAATTAATTTGATTAATGGCGCAATGGCATGCAAAGTCTTCTGGAAGGTAGAAGGTTTGGTAAGTATGGCTACTAATACTGTGATGAAGGGCAATGTGATTGCAAACAATGCTGCTATAAATATGAGCACCGGCGTTATGCTCGAAGGAAGGGCGCTGTCAACTACAGGCGCTATTAATCTCGATAGAGTATCTGCAAAAACACCGGTAGGCTGCGGAAGCCCATATTTAACGGGACCCGCTGCTCCTGTACTTGGCTCCACTACCTGCTATGCAATATTTTCAGGCAACGGAACTGTTTCAAACGGAGGCGTTTCTTATGTTACCGGAGATATTGGAACGAACTCGGGTTTAACTTCAGGTTTTGATTCTATAAACGTAAATGGTAAGATACACGCTATACCCGATCCGTCTACAACAGCCTGTGCATCTGACCTGCTGAAGGTGTATAATCAACTTGATACACTTACGCCTGATATTCAATTATTATTTCCTGCCCAGTTTGGAAACAGTCTCGTACTTACGCCACATACCTATCTTATGAACGGAGCTACAGTACTGACTGATACGCTCTTCCTCGATGCACAAGGCAATCCCGATGCGGTGTTTGCGATAAAAATAAATGGCGGCGCACTTTCTACAAGCACTTATGCAAACGTTGTGCTGATGAACGGTGCAAAGGCAGCCAATGTATTTTGGAAAGTAGAAGGCGCTGTGCAAATAAATGACTATTCAAATTTTATAGGAACAATAGTTTGCAACAATGCAGCAGTTAGCTTAAAAACAGGGGTTGTTCTCAACGGAAGGGCATTTACTACTTCCGGCGCTTTAAGTACCGCTGCAGTAACTGTCACTATACCTCCGGGTTGCAGTTCCCTACCATCTAATATATGGACAGGATTGGTAAGTACCGATTGGAACACAATAGATAACTGGTCAGGAGTAGTTCCCACTTCAACAATAGATGCTATTATTGCTTATGCAACTAACCAGCCTGAACTAACTGCTAATGACAGTTGTCTCAATCTTACTTTAAACAAAGGTACCTCTCTTATTACCGGCATTTATGGTTTAAATGTATATGGAAATATAATAAACAGCGGAAGCATTGATGCCTCACTTGGCACCATAGCGCTCCAGGGAAGTGCTTCACAAAGGCTTGCCGGCGCATTTACTGTAAAAAACCTTTCGTTAAATAATCCAGCCGGCGCAGTGATAGATTCTATTGCAGGCAGTACTGTAAACGTATTAAATACTTTTACCCCCGGCAATGGTGTTCTTACTACAGGCAATAACCTGGTTCTTAAAAGCTCTCCTGCCGGTACAGCCAGGGTAGCTGCTGCTACGTACAAAAATTATGTTGTTGGTGATGTTACCATAGAGCGCTATGTTCCTTCGCGCCGTGCATGGAGGTTGATGACTACACCTCTAAGCGATGCAAATTCTATAAACGATGCGTGGCAAAACAACCAGGTATATACAACCGGAATAGGAACTTTTGTTACCGGCCCTGGTGGCGGCAATGGTCTTGATAACGGCAAGAATTTTTCTTTAAAAACATTTAACGTAGTTACACAGCTACTTGAGAATGTTACCAATACCAATGTAAGCTTATCAGCAGCCACCGGCAGCGCAGATAATAAAGGTTATTTTCTGTTTGTTCGCGGCGATAGAAATCCCATAAACCTAATGCCTCCTAACACTAACATAACCACCCTTAGCTCAAAGGGCGGTTTACAAACGGGAACGCAAACTTTTAAAGCATCACCAGTATCGGGCAACCTTACACTAATAGGCAATCCTTATGCTTCGCCTGTTGATTTTGCAGCACTTGCAAGATACAATATTTCAAAAAGGTTTTATGCATGGGATCCTGCTTTGAATACAGTGGGTGGATATGTATTGCTTGATTATGGTGATGAAGAAGAAGACTACACTGTAACCCCTGCAAGTACACAAACAAATATTCTGCAGTCATCACAGGCTGTTTATGTACAAACGGCTTCCGGCGAGGAGGGCGCTTCAGTAACTTTTGAAGAGAACAGCAAATCGACTGTTGCAACCAATGCGGGCTTCAGAACCAATAATGGAACCAATGAAGCATTAAGAACAAACCTGTATCTTAAAAACGCAGACAATACCACCACTCTTGCCGATGGAGTGCTGTCGGTATATAACAACAAATACGCTGCAGCAGTAAACATGCAGGATGGAGCTAAAATGACCAACATTGATGAGAATCTCGCTATACAAAGAGACGGGCATTTACTTTCTTTAGAAAGAAGACCATTGGCAGATGCTAACGATACTTTATTCTTTAATCTTTCAAACACTACGGTTAGAAACTACCAGTTTCAATTTATTCCTTCAAACATCTCATCTGCTGTGTCAGCACGTTTAGAAGATACTTATTTAAACACTACAACACCCGTAAATGTAACCGATCCTACAGTTGTTGATTTTAGTGTAACTGCCGATGCAGCTTCAGCCAATACAAACCGTTTCAGAATAATATTTACAACAAGCAGCGCACTTCCTGTAAACTTTACTTTGGTAAAGGCTTATCAAAAAGACAATGGTATACAGGTAGACTGGAACGTAGCAACAGAAAGCAACACAAGCAGGTATGAGGTAGAGAAATCAGCAGATGGACCACAGTTTACAAAGCTGGCTCAGGTTGTTGCAAAAGCAAATGATAATACAGCAGTTGCTTACTCCTGGTTTGATGCAAATCCTTTCAACGGCTACAACTTCTACCGCATAAAGGCGATAAAAAATTCGGGTGAGGTTAAATACAGTGCAGTGGTGAATGTAAAGATCACAGATTCTAAAGGAGATATAACAGTCTATCCAAATCCTGTAATAAACAGAACAATCAACCTGCAGTTTAATAACCAGCCAAAAGGCACTTACATTGTTAAATTGATGGATGCTTTGGGACAGCAGTTAGTTACAAGCACAATAATACATTTGGGCGGTTCAGCAACACAAACGATACAGTTGCCTGTAACAGTTTCAAAAGGCATTTACCATTTGAAAGTAACGAATGGTGAAACTATAAAAACACAGAAAATCGTTGTTGAGTAATCATGATTAATAACTTAAAAAATAAGCAATGAATAGAAAAACATGGTTTGCATTTTTACCGGTTGTTATGCTTTTTTGTCTGCCGCTAATTTCAAATGCACAAACCCCTGATCCGGGTGGCGATCCCGATGTTCCGATTGACGGCGGTCTATCCCTGCTGGTTGCAGCAGGTGTGGGTTACGTAGTTAAGAAGGGCTATGACAAAAGGAAAAAAGCGGGATTGGAAGATCTGGATAAGTCATAGCTATTCTCTTAAAAGATGCCACGTCACTCGACAATACAGTAAAAGGTCAAGACAAGAAAACAGCTAAGCTAAGCGCTGAATTGCAAAAAGCAGGAGAAACTGCAGAAGTTGCAGGCAAAGCGTGCAGAGATAAGAAATATTCCCCCTAGCAAAAGGCTGCGGTTAACTCGTTTTGTTAACTGCGGCTTTTTTGTTTATACTTAAAGCCGTATAAAAATGTGCAATACATTTATGAGCCCGACTGTATTGCTACTATT
>CAXUMK010000342.1:0-3428 GCA_964251885.1 uncultured Segetibacter sp.
GGCATGGCAGTTTTATCTTGTACGCACTGCAACTTTACATAATTCGTAAAACTTCTTCCATTGGAATCTTCTGTGTTTTCTATCACAAATTCTCTTGTTTTAAAGCTTTCACTTCGCTGCACAATATCAAAACGCACAATCAGTTTTCCGGTAATTTCGTATGACATTCTTTAATTATTATCCGGTAAAAGTATCATTAAAAACTTGCTTAAATTCAAAACCTGTTAATCGCGCCACTTATTTTTGTGGATAAAGTTTTTGTTTATAATAATTATGAAAAGTTGAATATTAGTTCTACCTTTTCTGACTGTTCCTGTTACGACCAATTTATAGTTGAGTAAGTTTTTTTAGAAGGGTTGTTACCTAAAAGCATGATGCAAATAGGTATAAGATAAACAACTGTTTTTTTTATACATACAACTGTTATTTCTTTTTTTAAGTCTTATTCTCAGAAATGTGAATAAGCAGATGTTGTACTGGTAAACGGATCCTTGCAAACACAAAAATGCTATAAGGGGTAGTGACCATATTACTGCTGCTAAATGCGATTAAAATGCTTCTTCAGCCGAAATTGTAAATCCAACATTCGCAGAATAATCCTCCGGGTAAATACAGCATTCAACATGCTGTGCCATCTTAACAGTATAAGTATGAAAACAAGAAATGAGGAAGAAAATATACTGTTAGCATTATGGATATTCTAAGCCTGCATTTTTTTAAAAGTGTTTAATTGACAACGTTAGATGAAAGCATAGAATTGTAAATAAATAATATGATGGCAATAGCAAGCTTATACACCAACGATTTCAGAGCTATACTCCTCATTCACTGTATTTGCTTTTATTTTCATGTAATCTTAATCTTACTTTTTTAATCCATTATTTGTAAAAGCTGCGGTTTTTGGTATTGGAATTGATTTAAAAGGATACTTCATAAAACAAGTATGGAAACAAACACCAGGGGAATCTAATGTATTACGATGAATGAATAATGAGTTTAGCATGAACAGTAAAGCTGATTTTGTTTTAATGACTATCGCTAAAAAGTAAACAAATTATTGCATCATCTTATAGCATTAAAAAACCAATAAATAAAAATTTTTAAATCACTTTCTTTCAGGAAAAAAGCTTCAATTCGGTTAATGAAAATTATGTGTCTAACCACTGAAAAAAATTTAATTCTTATGAAAGTCAATACTGTAGTATAAAGGGGAAAAACAAACATTTAAAAAATTTTTTTTTAAAAGAAATGTTTGATATTCGCCGTCCCACCAAATATTTTTGTTAACACATGTGGGCAAATAATATCAGGGTTTTACCGTTCTTACATTCCTAACTAAATAATAAAAACTGTAGTGATAAATATGGCCAAAACTGCTGATATAGTTTGGAGTAATTGTTTGAAAATTATTAAAGACATAGTAGAATGGCAGCATTATAAAACATGGTTCGAGCCGATTAAATCTGTTGAATTAAGAGGTAATATTTTACTGATACAGGTACCCAGCCAGTTTTTTTATGAATACCTTGAAGAACATTATGTAAATCTTTTAGCAAAGACTCTTAAAAGGGAGCTCGGTAAAGATGCTCGGCTTGAATACCGGATAATGGTCGACAGCGGTAACAGTAATAATAAGCCCTTAACGATGGATATACCTGCAAACAATATAAAGACATACAGCAATAATGAAATGGATTTTCCGCTGGTTATCAATAACCCGGTTAAGAACCCTTTTGTTATTCCGGGTCTTAAAAAAATGCAGATCGATCCGCAGCTAAATCCCATTTATACTTTTGATTCTTTTATCGAAGGAGACTGTAACCGTGTAGCCCGCCGTGCAGGTAAAACAGTTGCAGAAAAACCAGGCGCTAATTCATTCAATCCATTGGTTGTTTATGGCGGCGTTGGCCTGGGTAAAACTCATCTGGGGCAGGCAATAGGTAACGAAGTAAAACGCCTGCATCCGCAGAAGGTCGTTTTATATGTAAGCTCAGAAAAGTTCATTAACCAGTTTCAGGATCACAGCCGGAACAATGCTATCAACGACTTTATTCATTTTTACCAGTTAATAGATGTTTTGATAATTGATGATGTACAGTTCTTCAACCGTGCAGAAAGAAGCCAGGACGCTTTCTTTGCTATATTCAATCACCTACATCAGTCGGGCAAACAGTTAGTGCTTTCATCTGACAAACCTCCTAAAGATTTAGATGGTTTGCAGGAACGGTTGTTAAGCCGTTTCCGCTGGGGGCTGAGTGCAGACCTGCAGATGCCTGATTATGATACACGCATCGAAATCCTGGATAAGAAGATGAAAAACGACGGCCTTGATATGCCCCGTGAAGTTGTAAAATACGTTTCATATAATATTAACAGCAACATACGTGAACTGGAAGGCGCATTGATCTCACTGCTTGCACAATCGTCTTTAAATAAAAGAGAAATTGACCTTGACCTTGCCAAAAAAGTTCTTAGAAATTTTGTAAAAACCAGCAGCAAAGAAATCACTATTGACACCATTCAAAAAATGGTGTGCGAGTTTTTCGATGTGCCTTATGATAAGCTGCTGCAAAAGACACGTAAGCGCGAAATTGTTCAGGCAAGACAGATAACGATGTTTCTTGCCAAGGCCTTCACCAAAAATTCTTTAAAGACGATTGGAGAACACTTCGGAGGACGTGATCATACCACTGTTATTCACAGTTGCCAGACGGTTAAGGACCTGATGGATACAGATAGTCTTTTCCGCGAAAACGTGATGGAGCTTCAGCAAAAAGTACAGCTTGCCGCTATGTAAACTAACTAATTAAAATAAATTTTCCCCGGGCCCGTTGCCCGGGTTTTTTGTTTATTGGGCTGAAGAATAAATATTTTACATCGTTGTGTCACTCACTTGTACGGCAAATCTTTATTCAGCTTTCCCTGTTTGATAATGATAAAACAAAGCTATACAGGATGTGCGATTTTGAGTCATCAATATAAAATGAATAGAAAGATTGTGTATTGCGTTCACAACATATTGATAAGGTAATAAGGTTTTTCTTTCTCTTTTCTATCCGTTACTAAGGTAATAAGGTTTCTTATGCCCGCATCTGTAACGTATTGCTTATGCCGGCTGCATTCCATGGTCGCTTTTGTGGTTGTCCTTTTGTAAGTTCTATCGTTCGTCATGCGAGGCCAACTTATCACGCAACAAAAGCGGGAAAGCAATCTCCGTTGACACATTGAGACATTCAAACAATTGAGGCATTAAGTCATTGGGGCATTAAGTCATTAAATGCATCGTCATCAGGTTGACAGTTAGTTGGGGGATTGCTTCGCCATCTCAGGCAGGGCAAGGCTCGCAATGACGGGTAGAAGATTAACGACGATGTGGTAGATAAAATGTTAGGTTATTGAATGCCGTACCGCTCCTTCTCCACGAGGAG
>CAXUMK010000342.1:3438-5646 GCA_964251885.1 uncultured Segetibacter sp.
TGTGCGACGCAACAATGAAAAATAGTAGTAATGCAGCCCGGCTCATAAAACGTATTGCACTTTTGATACGGCTTTAAGTATAGCAACGACGCAACAATTTGAAATGCATTCATAAACTATTGGTCACAGTTATTTTCTTCTTTACATTAGCGACACTTAACTGTGTTTATGAAACAATATCTAAGGCTTTTATTTTTTGCAGCTATTATAGTTAACGTCTCATGCAAAACTGCAAAGAATGCAGTTTCAACAAAAGACGATGGAAAAATTGAAGTCGTATTTGTACAGGTGAATGATGTATACGAGATAGCACCCATAGCAGGTGGCAAAGAAGGCGGAATGGCGAGAGTAGCTACTTTAAAAAAACAATACGCCAATGTAAATCCAAATACTTTTTTGGTAATGGCCGGTGATTTTCTAAGCCCGTCTGTTTACAACAGTTTGCAATACAAGGGTGTAAAAATACGTGGGGCACAAATGGTTGAGTCTATGAATGCTGCAGGAATGGACTTCGCTGTTTTCGGAAATCATGAGGTTGATATCTCAGAAAAAGAATTGCAGGAACGGATTAATGAATCAGCGTTTTTATGGGTATCAACAAATACTTTTCATAAAATAAAAGATTCTATCGTCCCTTTTGCCCGAACCGGCATTACTGGTGTTAAACCATTTCCTGAAACTTACATAATGACCGTGTCTGATAAAGATGGCACTACTGCAAAAATCGGATTCATCGGTATTACTATACCTTCTAACCCTGCTGATTATGTGTATTATAAAGACCCTTTAAGCGCTGCAAAGCAGGCATACATTACAATAAAAGATTCTGTTGATGCAGTGGTTGCTATCACTCATCAGACAATAGCGAGTGATATTGAACTGGCAAAAGAAATTCCCGGCCTTGCTGCCATTCTTGGAGGACACGAGCATTCGATGATATTCAACAAAACAGGTAATATTTATATAACCAAGGCTCACTCCAATGCCCGTTCGGCGTATATTGTAAAGCTTGATATTGATAAATCAAAACATCGTTTCAGCGTTCCTCATCCTGAATTAAAATACATTGATGAAAGTGTAGCACTTGACAGCGGCACAAACATCGTTGTTAATAAATGGAAAAAAATTGCAGAAGACAATTACGCGACATTGGGATTTGACCCAAAAAAGATCGTTCTGCCTTCAGGCGAGCCGCTTGATGGAAGAGAAACTGAAACGCGGGTACGGTCAACTAATCTGACGAGTTTAATTACTGCAGCTATGGCCTACGCCTGCCCTAAAGCTGATGTAGTTATCTTCAATTCAGGTTCCATTCGTTTAGATGATATTTTAACACCGCCTGTTACCCAATATGACATTATCAGGACATTGCCTTTTGGCGGGGGTATCAGGGAAGTTGAGATGAAGGGAAATATGCTGTTGCAAGTGTTGCAAACCGGTTTAAAAAATACAAATAGCGGAGGCTTTTTACAATCGCAGCCTGTCGTGTATCGCAAAGCAACTAATTCTTTTTCTGTCAATAATCAGCCAATAGATACCGCTAAAACCTATCGAGTTGCATTAACCGACTATCTGCTAAGCGGCAAAGAATCGCACCTGGGTTTTTTAAATGAAAAGAACCCGGATATAGTAAAAGTTTATCCGGCAGAAACCGCAGCTACCAGTTCACAATCAGATATAAGATTGGCAATTATAAATTATTTGCTAAATAGAAAGTAGACTTTAGAGGCATCTATTTATGAGATACGAGAGTACTGTCGGCTAATTCTTTTTTCAAACGTTTTGCATAATTGATGACTGCATTAACAGAGCCATAGCTGATATTGCCGCCCTGTTCTTTCAAAACCCGATAAGATATTTCAGGTTCAGCTTCTATTAAAGAAATCAGTTTTTGCAAAGTTTTATTGTCAACAAGGTCAAGTATATCAACTTCCCCTGTTGTTACGAAGGCCGCCAAATGTCCTTCTATTGTGCCTTGTGAAAAGCCACGTTCTGTTGCTATATCTGCAATAGATTTACCTTGTTTAAACATTTGCAAACTGATACGGCGGGTTTCTCCTTTTTCAGGTTTTGCCTGCTCGGTTTTCATGTGATCAGGCAATGCAGCAGGTGACACTTTTTCGTTTTGCTCTACCATTTGCAAAAGCTCATTCATGTTTACCGAATTTTTCAATGCTTCGGCCAATTGCAAAGCCTGCTGCAATTTTT
>CAXUMK010000343.1:0-5607 GCA_964251885.1 uncultured Segetibacter sp.
CAGGGAAATCAACATGCAGCGCATGCCTCATACAACACACAAAAGCCTTTTGATAAAGACCCGATTAAACAGGAAGAAGGCTGTTAAAAAAAGGAACTTTAAAAACACCTTAAAAATGTAATTAGTAAAAGTTATTAGCTATATTGTTTTTAATATTTGATTTTCTATGCCCCTTAAAACTATCAAAATCTTCATCGCCTCCTCTGCTGAGTTAAAGGCTGACAGGGAAGATTTCCGAACTTTTATCAGTAATCAAAACGACCGCCTTTCCCAACAGGGAATTTACTTACACGTTGTTCAGTGGGAAAACTTTATCGATGCCATCTCCGATACCCGCCTGCAGGATGAATACAATAAGGCAATGCGTGAATGTGATATTGCCCTTTGCCTATTTTTCACCAAAGTAGGAAAATATACTGCAGAAGAATTTGATACGGCCTACCAGGTTTTCAAAGAGACTGGTAAACCCAAAATCTGGACTTACTTTAAAAATGCAGCAGTTGATACGGGTTCTATTACAGAAGACATCAACACCCTGTTCGCCTTCAAAAAGAAGATTGGAGAAATGGGTCACTTCTATACGGGTTATACAAATATTGATAACCTTATTAACCAGTTCAGAAACCAGTTAGATAAAGTATTGCCGCAGATGGTATCTCGCGGTGAAGGCATGCCAGATGCCGGAAATAATAACGCTGCAGATACCAAACCACCGGTAAGAAATGCTTTCAATGAGATACTTACCCGGCGTTTGATAGAAAGCATCAAGAAATATAATCCGCCAGCCAAAACTTTTTCAGATAATGCTACCCGCATGGCCGCCGACTGGGAAACCCAGGAGCGTTTTAGTGACCCTGCAAAAAAGATTATAGCTTCTGCTTTTGTTGGGGTTTTAGGTATTCAACTTAGAAAGCTGACGGCTATTGGCAAAGAAGACTATTCTGAAAACAAACTCAGGAGATACCTGGAAAATTGCAGCCTTGCTGTAAAGAGAGCTTTACAGGTGTTGTGCTTCTCCCTTCTCTCAAAACTATGGGATTATAAGAAAGACATGGAAGTTTCGCTTTTGCCCGAACAGTCAGATGCCCTTACCATTTTTTTTAATGAGTTTGAGCAGGATATTAGCGGCTTAATTCATCTGTTTAAAAACCTGTATCAGATTTTCGCTGATAACAGCCTGGAATATCCGCTTGCCGAATTAAAAGATTTTGCTGGTAACCTTCAGGCTGAAAGTCCTTTTCTTAACGCCTGTGTTCAACTGCAATCTCTGCCTTCGCTGTTGAGTAACTTCTACCGTAAAATCTCTTTGGCAGATTGTGTAGAAGCCGAGATCGCGTTAGCTACCGTATTAGAGACTGTAAGCTTTCTTGTCAACTACAAAATGATGTCTATTAAAAGCATTGGCTATTTTGAAATGCGTAACCGCAAACCGCACTACCTGTACAACTATACCGCTTTAGGCATCGATGGCAAATCGGATGTTGCTAACCGCGAAGGAGTAAACTATGCCGAAGCGCCCATTATAACTGATGCCGTTTTGTTGTATAAAGGAAACTACCGGCAAAACCTGAACCTGTTTCCTTTTATCGTAGATATAAATGCGTTAACCTCAGAAGGTGGGGCAAAAATTTGTTTTTATTCGGGTTATGATAATGCACACTGTACAGTGAAATATAGTTTTCTTGAGGACAACAGCGTCGTTGAGGTGTGCTCCAACCCCGATTGCAATATAAGTGAGCAGTTAACAGATATCAACAAACTGCTTGCAGCCGATCCTAAGAAATACAAAGACATCAGGTTAGAGAATGTTTACAGTCTCGTAAAAGAAGCTAAGATAACGATCACAGGCATAGAAGAAGAAGTGATGAGTGACAATCCATTTGCCTGATGCCTTAAAAAGGTGCATCTCAAATTGTAGCAGCAACATGCAAACTGATAATAAACATCAGCTAAGAAAAAGATGTTTAACAAACTAAAAGTACAAGGGAGTGACACAACGATGTCGCCATGTAAAGCCTGAGCCGGCCCCAAAAAAGCAGAGCGGCAATTTGGGATGCCCGTCAAAAAAATACCTGTAATTGAACCGAGAACCAACTACTAACTGAGCCAGTTAAAACGTACATGAAGAAATACCCTTTTAAGTTTTTAGACTCATACGACCAGGATGATACTTCCATCTTTTTTGGCAGAGACGAAGAGATAAGTACTCTGTACGAGATGGTGTTTCAATCGCCCATCTTATTGGTGTACGGCGCCTCTGGTACGGGCAAAACAAGTTTGATACAATGTGGCCTCGCAGGCAGGTTTCAATCGCACGACTGGCAGGCTTTAACCATACGCAGGGGAAGCAATATCAACACTGCTTTTGAAAATGCACTTGCAGCCGGCGGTAGCAACAGCCCGCAAGAAGAAGATATGAGCTGGTTAAATGATTTAATGGAATGCGATACAGAAACAATTGCAGCAGTTGCCAAACCCCTTACTCCGCTTGCCCGCAAATTCAAAACCATCTATCTCAAATCCTTTCGTCCGCTTTATCTCATCTTCGACCAGTTTGAAGAACTTTTTATTCTTGGTACAAAAAAAGAACAATTGCAGTTTATTGAGACGGTAAAGGAAATATTGCAATTGGAGCAGCCTGTCAAAATGATTTTTTCCATTCGCGAAGAATACCTTGGTCATCTGAACGAATTTGAAAAGGCAGTACCGCAACTCTTTCGCAAAAAGCTTCGGGTAGAGCCTATGAACCTTGATAAAGTATGACAGGTAATTGAAGGCGCAACAAGCTACGAAACATCAAACGTAAGGATAAAGGAACGTGAAACAGAGGCAGTAGCCGAAGCCATCTTTAACAAAATAAAGGGCAAAGAAAAAACGCTGACAATACAACTGCCCTACCTGCAGGTGTTTTTAGATAAGTTTTACCTAACCCTTACCAACAATGAGAGCAGGCAGGCAGAGGCGGTTTTCGACATGCAAACGCTGAACAAGATCGGCGACATTGGCGATGTATTAAGCAACTTTCTCGAAGAGCAGGTATTTATTATTACCAGGGCATTAAGCAACCGGTTCCCAACTATATCAGTATCGGTTGTTTGGAATATTCTCTCTCCTTTTGCCACCCTCGAAGGCACCAAAGAACCGCTGGGGAGAGCTAATCTGTATAAGCTGACTGGGATCGAAACCTCATTAATAGACCAAACGATTGAAACTTTTATAGACAGGCGTATTCTTCGTTATACCGAAGGAACCGACCAATACGAGATAGCCCACGACTCCCTTGCCAAAAGAATAGCTGAGAAAAGAAGCGACGAACAGATAGCACTGCTTGAGATAAAACGATTGATAAAAAGCCAAACCTCTTTAAAAGCTGAGGCTCGTGAACCATTCTCTGAAAAGCAGTTGAACTTCATAGAGCCTTTTTTGGAGAAAATGCAGCTTACGATTGAAGAAGAAGCACTGATAACTCTAAGCCGCGAGTCTGTTGCTAAACACAAAGCAGAAGAACAAAGGGCGCACGAAGAAGAAAACAAAAGATTGCGTGAGAAGCAACGTTCGCAAAAGAGGTTTATTGAGTTGATGGTGATAGCATTGATTGTATCAATCTTTTTAGCAGTTTTATCAGCATTTAGCTGGCTGCAGGCAAAAGAGAGTTCTGCAAAAGCAAATAAAAGTGCTGTCATTGCAAAAATAGCCCAGAAAAGGGCGGACAGTACTGCAAAGGTTGCGCAAGATAACCTGAATGAGAATATAAGAAACCAGGCAGTTGCAAAAGCAAAAGAATACGCAGCATTTGGCGATAGTTACAAAGACATAGGAAAATTTGAATATGCCAAACAAAGCTACCAGGCCGGGCTCGACGCTTTAGCAGGTTATGATGAACACCTTTCCAGGCAAATCATTAACAAAAGAGACTCGTGTAATTTTAATTTACAGCAACCTAAATAATTAAAACAATTTAATGAAAGTAATAGTAACTCTTGTTTTTTCTGTGATATGGTTAAGCGTGCAGGCGCAGCCTTGTCAGCTTATTTATTCTCAATCTATGGAGAAGGGTAAGCAATATTTAAATTCAAATCCACCCGAATTCAGGAAAGCGCTAACAGAATTTCAAGCTGCGCAAATAGCAGCAAGAGAGTGCTGCTTTTCTACTGCTGATGCTGCAATTCAGTTGAAGAAAGTATTTGACGGTTTACAAAGGCAAAGGGAGCAGGCGATCGATGACAGAAAGATTGCCGAAAGAGAAAAACGAAACGCTGAGGCAGCTTCTGCAAGGGCAAAGACAGAAGCAGAAAATGCGTTAAAGGAAAAAGCGACCGCTGACCTTCAAAGAAAGAAAGCGGATGCCGCATTAGAACAGCAACGAAAGTCGGACAGTGCAAGGGAACTGGCCACCCTGACAAGTAAGGAGGCAGAAAAAGCAAAACACAAAGCCGAACAAAAATTAGACAGTATTAAAGCTCTTTACAATGAGAAGACATTGTTGGTTATTGCTAATAGTAAGGGTGCCCCCGACAAACTCGATTCAAATTACATGCTGTCTATTTTTCGGGGTGAGATATTTCGCTGGCCGGGGGGAATTAAGATTACCACGGCTTTAATTTCACCCGAAAATGAATTGGGAGCTAACATTGCACATAGTGTTTTTCATGTAGGCAAAGAGAGAATAGCCCGCTACTTTAGGCTGCTGGAATACCAGGGAGGGCAATATTCTCTCTTTAATTCTCCTGCTCAACTCGAGGAATTTATTGCAGAAACCCGAGGGGCTATTGGTATCATAAACCGGCCACCAACTACTCCCAATGTCAAAATAGTTTCAGTAGAGCCTAAAGAAACCAACCCAAAATAAATCTACTTCTATGAATAAAAAGTTACAAATTAAATTCCTCATCTGTTTAATTTACGGTTTTCTCTGTTTCTCTCTTACTGACAATTGTTTCTGCCAAAGAACCGTTATCAGGGGCTACGCAAGTGTTACAGGTTCTTACCAAAAAGACAGCACGAGCGTTGGTTTAGGAGAGCAGGTTCTCTTTATTACCTCGCAGATCAACGACCGCATGTCTTTTTTAGGAGAAAGTGTTTTCAAGTTTTCTCCTGAGTCAGCTACCACTTTTGATGTAAGCATTGAAAGAATAATAATGAAGTACAACTTCTATGGTAATCACAGTATTCTTGCGGGTAAAATACACACGCCCGTCAGCTATTGGAACTATTCTTATCATCATGGTGTAGTGTTTTCTCCAACTATAGACCGGCCGCTCTTCTTTGCCGCTGATGTTATTCCTTTGCATACTACAGGTGTCGGGCTGCAGGCAGCAAATCTTGGCGCACATAAATTTGGTTATGACTTTTTTGTTGGCAATGGAATTGGCTCAACCGATGTAATGGATAATGATAACAGAAAATCATTCACTACAGCAATACGCTTTCGTCCCATTTTAAAAGTAAAAGAATTTACTGTTAGTGCGCATTATTACAACGACGATATAGCCAAAGGAGCAAAAATGCACGACGGATCAATTAATCTGTATAAAACAAAAGAACAGATATGGTCGGGCGCACTGGTATATTTTGGCGAAAAGGTAGAAGCTATTGCGGAAGGGATAT
>CAXUMK010000344.1:0-5560 GCA_964251885.1 uncultured Segetibacter sp.
TCAACAATTTTTTCCATATTCAGCAGAGCACATCCTTTTCTGGCGGTAAGCACAGACTTTATCTTCCGCTGCGCATAACATTCCCTTTTAATTCAGACGTAAACTCATTTTCATTTATTAAATCTTCAAGCGAAATGTGCATGCGGTAACGCCAGTAGTGCTTCGGATTTGCAGGAATATTGATCCTTTCTTCATGCGGATCTTCTCTTCTCAATGCGGCGCTCATGCCCAATATATCCTGCAACTGAAAGATGCTCCACATGGCAGGTGAATACAGATGCTGCAAAATAATGATCCTGTTTATCCAGGGCTCACAAAAGTAAGGAGCGGTGCCCCACTGACCCAGTTCATTATTAAAAAAACGTTGTGTCGCTGCCATGTCTTCTTCCCACCAGCCTCTTATGGTGCTCATATCATGGGTAGAAGGCGTAACCACACTTAGATAAGGCGCATCGTTTGGATGGAAAAATTCGCGTTTAGGGTCTTTAGGCATCCTCTGAATTTCGAGGCTTAATATTGCCAGTTCTTTCATTACTCCGGGAACACAATCGGGCACCATGCCTAAATCTTCGCCGCAAATAAGCATATTGGTACTGCGCTTCAATTCCGGAAGTTTAAGCATGGCTTCCTTCATCCAGAAATTGTCCTGGCGGCGGAAAAAATAATTAATGTACAACTCATACAAATGAAATTGAGAGTGCCCGTCTAAGTGTTTGAAGGAAGAAGTGCCGGCCATAGCAATTCTAAAATGAAACTGCTGACCTTCTGAACCATCAGCCTCGAAGAAAATGACATTGCTGATGAGGTTGTATAAACCTTCTTTTAACTTCCGGGTTTGATCTGTTTCTTCCTGCTGTGCAAAGTATGTTTCTACTTTGCGCTGGGTATCGAACTGAGGTTTTAAATGGTATATGCCGCTGCCTGTCTCATCAAGAAATTCAGTCTTAACTGCCTGCTGTTCTGCTCCAAAGATTTCCCATAAAATAGAATCGTTGATATAAGGCTTGCAAAATCTTTCATAGCTAAATGCAATGCCCCTGCCGCTAAGTTCATTAACATGAACAGGCAAAGCAGGAACAAAGTGACCCATAATGCCTTCAACTGCATTCATAGGAATGCTCCAGATACGGAAAAAACCAAGTATGTGATCTATTCTGAAAGCATCGAAATAATAACTCATTTGTGTAAACCTCTTCTTCCACCAGGCAAAACCATCTTCACGCATCTTTTGCCAGTTATAAGTGGGAAAGCCCCAGTTTTGTCCTTTTACAGCAAAATCATCGGGCGGAGCTCCGGCCTGCATATCCATATTGAATAATTCGGGCTGCTGCCATGCATCGCAACTGTAGCGATAAATTCCAATTGGAATATCACCCTTAACTATAATGCCATTTTCGTGTGCATAGTTTGCAGCATCACGTAGTTGAAGATGCAAATGATACTGAACATAATAGTAAATGCTTATTTCATCTGCCGCTTTCAACGGTGATGGAGCAAGTTCATTTATTTGTTTTTCATCAAAAGTTTGATTGGTCTGCCATAGACTAAAATCGGCTGTTTTATTTTTTTCTCTGAAGTATGAAAATGCAGCATAAGGCACCAGCCAGTGCGCATTTTCATCGTAGAAAGAATTAAAATCAACGCTTTTGAAAGTAAGTTCTTTTTGAGAAGGAAATATTTGTTTTAGCAGATCCCATTTTGCCTGCATGACCGCTACATAATCTACCTCTGCCTTGCTGTTCAGTTCGGTTTGTTTTTCATTTAATGCAGTTAATAAAGACCCATTTTCTTTATTAACTACCGAAGGCAAATGAAGGTACAGCGGATGCAATGCAAATGCAGAAATTGCAGCATAAGGATAGCTATCTGTAAATGTGTGAGTAGCTGTTGTATCATTTACCGGAAGAAGCTGAACTAACTTTAAACCAACCTGCTTTGCCCAATCAACCAACAGTTTTAGGTCAGAAAACTCGCCTACGCCGAAACTGTTGGCGCTTCTTAAACTAAAAACAGGGATGGCTACTCCGGCACCTTTAAAACCAATGTATGGTATAGCAGCAAATCCATCTGAAACAATGGTCAGCTTATCAGCCGAACCGCCGTCATACATTGTGTGGTTGTTTCCATTCTCAAACCTGACAAAAGTATTGGCAGTTGTATCGTACACTCCATATTTATAACTGAAAGGGAAATCAGCATCTGACAAATCAAGAAAGATGGAATGCCAGATTTCTCCTTCTTTTGCCGAAAGCAATAAAGGGTTTGCTGTCTTCCAGGCACCCAATTCTTTAATAGAACCAACAAGACACAAAACTTCGCCTTTTGAAAGCAGCGGCGCCTTTGACCTAAAAACATGGGTTACTTTTTCCGGAACCTTTGCCTTAACCAAAGTAAAATTTTCCTTTAAAAGCACTTTCTGAAAAGGCTCGGTATAAAAGGTGTTTTCTATCAGAGAAGATGGCGTCCAGCAGTCAATCAGCACCAGTTCTTCACTATTAAAAAGATGAGGTTGTATTACTTTATCGTTGCCCCATTCAGGTGAAATTGAACCGTCTGCGTTTTTTAAAATATAATTGTATGAAATATCATGGCTTACTGTTTCATTTTGCGGTAATTCTACCGTTCCCACCCAATAATCTTCATTTAAATAACTTAACGGAAAAACATTTTGCACATCATTATTTCCCAGCGCAGAATGATTACCACTAACATACAAAGACTGGCCGGCAACAGTATAAAACTTAAGTTGAAAAGTGATCTTGCGCAAAGCAGAAGCTGTGGGTGCAGCAGCTTCAGGATTAACTTGTACAGAAGCTTTTTTGCCCTCAGGCTGTTCCGGCTCATTTACGGGTTCATTCGTGACAGCCTGCTTTGCAGCTTTAGGTTTTTTAGCTGTTTTAGGTTTTACATCTTCTTTTTTTATTTCAGTTTCTGATGGTTTTTTTGATGCAGCAGCTTTTTTAACTTTTACGGCCGGAAATTCTTCCGCCTTTTTAACAGCTACTTTTTTTGATGCAGCTTTTTTAATTGGTTCTTTCCCACCTTTTAAAGATTTCTTATCAACCTTTACAGGTTCGTCTGTAACTTTTTGAGCTTTCTTCTTTGCAGTCTTTTTAGGTGCAATTCCCTCATTTTCCTTCGTATTGCCTTCAGCAGAAAGTTTTGCTGAAGATCCATTTTCGGAAGCTGAAAAATTTTCATCTTCCAATAAAGATATTTCGTTCATCAAGGTTTATAAATTTAGTAACGGCGAAAATAAATAAAAACAAAGCAAACGTGTATGAAATACACAAAACAAATATTGGGGTAATATCTTATCTCACCTTAATTTTACCAAAACTTAAAACGTATGGAAACAACAAAATCTACCGGAAAGTATTGGCTTTACTTTATCATATCTTTAATAGTGCTGGCTTTATTTTGTGCATTTGCCCCAAAATTCTTTTGGGTAGTGCTTCCATTTGTATTTACCACTTTTGCAAAAGGAATGGATTTGCTGTAAAAATTATATAAATGTTTGTATAAAACTAAAAACCCCTGTTACGGGGTTTCTTAGTTTTATACGAACTCTTTTTTGTTATCAACATTGAAACTTCTTTCGGCATCGTTGGGTCACTTGCCGCTCTTTGCGGCATCCCGATAGATACCTTTGAATCGGGACTTGTACTGCAAATTTCTTCTCATCATTTAAAACGAAATTGCACATATAGGTTAACCACCCAAAATAACGATAAGAGCATATACAATACCCGGCAGTGAGCCTAAGAAAAATGTACCGAGAGATGCGAAAAGTACATACCCGAGAATAGTTAGCAGAACATCGATCCAGAACCTGCTGTTGATCTCTCCTTCATGCAGATACACAGCTAACGGAGGTATAAAAATCGCGAGAATCACCTGCAGCAAAGTATTTGTACTTACATCATTTCCCGCTTTTTTGTTAGCTCTAAACTCTTTAATAGCTTTTTTAATTTCCTTAAAACGGCTCTTTTTTTCGTGCCGTGAAAGGTTTTTAAACTCTTTCATTGCTTCCTGTATACTGCCTATTGCAGGTTCGGGAGTTACAGCACAAGCAGTTTCGGTAACATCTTTTGAACTGGTAGCTGCAAAAGATGTGCTTGTAAAAAGCAGCATCAAAATTGGAAAACCAATAAGCCTGATTCTTTTTTTCATAGATTTTTTTATTAATTATTGTTGTAGAAAATCAAATTTAGACCGTTGCCTATTATAAAGTCTCTAAAAGGAAAACTTTTTTAAATCTACCGTAACTTTTTGTGTTTGACCGGCATATAATATCATCGGCTCAAACCATTTTTTAAAAATTAAGTGGTTCAATTTCGATAACTATTCATAAAAAAAGCCCCGCTTTATAGGGGCTTAACATCATTTTGCAGGTTTAATTCTTTGAGTCTACTTGCTGTTACCTAATACTACTATTAAAGCATAAATAAGACCGGGAATAAAAAATATCAAAGTAAGAATTAGATCAAGCCAAAACTTGCCATTAATTACTCCTTCATGCAGATAAACAGCAAGAGGTGGTATCAATATAGCAAGTATAACAAGTAATAAAGTATTAGTAGATGGCTCTGCTCCTGCCTTTTTATCTATTTTATATTGTTTTAATTCTTCTTTTGCCAGTTTAATTCTTTCTTTTCTCTCATGCCTGCTAAGGCTTTTAAACTCCTTCATTGCATCCTGTATTGAACCTACAACAGGTTCGGCAGTTACTTCAGTTGTTGCTTTAGATTCTGTTGCAGAACTAATTGCTGCAAATGAACCAAACGGAATTATCATCAGGATAGATAATAGAATTAGAAAAATTTTCTTCATAAAAAAGATTTAACGGTTATTAAAAAATCATTTGTTAATAAAATTAACGGTTTTTTAGTTTCTGCCGGAATTATTTGTACGATTTCTATTTTATTTGTTTACAGCATTCCACACAGCATTAGGAACATCGAGCAAGTATTTAAAATCTCCTCTGATTGCTTTAAGTGCGTATTTTTCTTTTTCAATCTCTGTGCGGGTTCTTAGCCCGAGCCTGTTACTTAATAATCTCACCGGTTTATTCCATTTTCCAGAAATATTGCTTAGTTGCAGAACAGACGAAATCAAAGGCAGCACGAGCCATTTTTTATTTACCGTTAAAGCAAGTATAGTTCCCGCTATTGACAATGCTGCACTTTCTATTTGCAGGTAACTTTCTACATCCATTTCCTTGTCAAGTTGCATTAAGCGATATTCTATTTCCTCTTTGTCGTGGTAATAGTGGTTCAGATTTTCCTGTATACCCTTTTCAACTTCCATAGAATGTTCTAAAGTAATGTCTGTTTCCTGTTCAAGACTTTCCATAAGTGTTTTTAAAGAAAGAGAATTCATATTTCATACCAGCCATAGCAATGCCATTAACTTAAGAATACTGTAAAATAATGCGGGGTGTATAAGCTGTTATGAAAGATGTGGTACAAGTCCCGATTCAACTCATAGGCGTCAACTTAAGAGTTTTGGGGGGACGAACATTGGTTTTTTGTGGTACATCGTTGTGTCACTCACTTGT
>CAXUMK010000345.1:0-5550 GCA_964251885.1 uncultured Segetibacter sp.
CCAGCTTACGGGGCATTTCAAATTTTGTTTATCGACTCCTCACAGCTTACTTTAATTGCAGACTTTAAAGCATCGTGCCTTATTATAGTTTTCAAGGGATAAAAGTAACTCCCTGGCTTGTTCAATAAAGAATGATAAGTACACGAGTGCGACGCAACGATTGACTCATAGTAGTAATTCAGCCCGGTTCAAAAAACTCTACTCACTTTTTTATCTTTTGTGTAGTATAAATTTTGTAAGGGCGAAATAGTTGTAAATACGGCGATAAATTTATAGGTGTTGAACTTTTGCTTCAGGTATTTAGTCTGCTGGCATCGCGCAATGGCTTCAAGTATCCAGAGATTAATGTCGAAGAACGGTAGCTAAAAAATAGATGGTTTCAAAAGACACACAGACAAATGAAGATTCTTTTGCTGTTTTCAAAATGTCGAAGCAAGTACCTTCAGAGGAAGTGTGCGACGCAACGGCTGCTGATAGTAGTAATTCAGTCGGGTTCAAAAAAAATTCTATACTCACTTTTTATCCCTTACGCAGTTTGATACATTTTCTACGTGGGAGAATAATTTAGTAACTTAAATCTTATTTTGCCGTTCTTCTTCATCCATAAAACGATCTGCATGCCTGTTACCCGTCGTAAATTTATTAATGATACCTCAAGGCTCATTGCTGCTACATCACTTACCGCGATAGCTCCTTCCGGCATTTTTGCATCAGCCAACCATAAAAAGACAAGTCCCAATGAAAAGATAACAGTGGCGCTTATTGGTGCAAGAGGCATGGGCTTTGGCGACCTGGAAAATGCACTTAAACAACCCAACGTAGAATGCGCTGCCTTGTGCGATATAGATGATGCGGTTCTCAACCAGCGCACTGCCGACGTTACTAAGCTGCAGGGAAAAGCGCCTGCCCAATACAAAGATTTCAGGAAGCTGCTCGATAATAAAGACATTGATGCTGTCATCATTGGCACACCCGATCACTGGCATTGCCTGCCTTTTGTATATGCCTGCCAGGCAGGTAAAGATGTATATGTAGAAAAGCCGCTTGCAAACAGCATTGCTGAGTGCGACATCATGGTAAAGGCAGCGCGAAAATACAACCGCGTGGTACAGGTAGGTCAGCAACAACGCAGCGGCGGGCATTTTAAAGGAGCTATGGATTTTATAAAAGGCGGAAAGATCGGCCAGTTGCGAAAAGTAAATATCTGGGGCAATTTCAATTATGGTATCGGCTCACTTAAAGTTCCTGACGAACCGGTTCCTGCAGGTGTAGATTTCGATATGTGGTTGGGTCATGCGCCTCAAAGAAGTTTTAACAAGGCCAGGTTTCATGGCAACTGGCGTATGTTTTGGGATTATGGTGGCGGCCTGCTTACAGATTGGGGCGTGCATCTTTTAGACATGGCGTTGTGGGCTAAAGACATTACCGATCTGCCGCTTGCAGTTACGGCTACCGGCGGCAATTTTGCTGCTCCCGATCACGACCACGAAACCTTCGACACCATGAGTGTACATTACCAGATGAAAGACTATACGGTTAGCTGGGAACATGCCGCCGGTACACAGATCGGCCCGTATGGCCGTTCGTATGGATTGGCGTTTGTGGGCAATGATGCTACGTTGGTTATAGACAGGGATAGCTGGGAATTGTTTTCGGAATGGGACGATGAGAATAAAAGACCAAAAGTACCTGCCGAACCCAAACATACAGGAGTAGATTCTCATGAAGACCACATAAAAAATTTTTTGGAATGCATGAAATCGCGCCAAGACCCAAACTGCACTATTGAGAACGGAAGATTGGTTGCCACGTATGCTCATGCAGGCAACATTGCCTTAAAAACAAATTCAAGACTGGTTTGGAATGAGCCTTACAAAAGCTTTGACAACAACGCTGCAGCAACCGCACTCATTACTCCAACTTACAGAAAGCCGTGGGTGTTGCCTGATCTTATTTGAGCATTGAGCATTAAATATTGAACATTGAAAATTTTGATTTTTAATGCTCATAACGAATGCTCAATAACCAATATTCAAGTATAAAAGGGCAATGAAATGCTATACTACGCAAGCGATAAAAGGGTGAGTGAATTTTTTTTGAACCAGGCAGAATTACTACTATTTGTCAATCGTTGCGTCGCACACTTGTACTTTCAGTTCTTTATTCGACGAGCCAAAGAGTCGCTCATATCCCTTGAACAGAATAAGAATAATTGAATTGTATGATGCTTTACCTTTAAAAAACCTTTCATTAAATCAACCTTTTTATGCCAATTATTATTCCGATAGATGCCCACATCGTAACGCTGTTGGTATTTCAAAAGCCCCAGCCATCAAAATGGACGGTGAGCTTTGTAAAACAGCTAGTAGAAGCATCATCCAATTTTTGGAATAAAGCTGCCGGTATTTCTTTCTCACTTAGATCATGTGTTGCTGAAAATCCTGTTGAACTGATAAATGCTTCATCTGTGGTAGATGATACCGGATTTTATTTCCTTAGAGCACAATATCCTCCTAAGGCAAATAATGCAGTTTCTATGCTGCTGATAAATTCGTTTGCAAATGCTTCAAATCCGGGTAAATCAGTTGAGTCGCTTATAACATGTGGCATTAGTTACTACACATCTACTGTAGATGCAAATTCTAAAAACCTCTCGCACGAATTAGGGCATTTATTATCGTTGCCTCATATAAAGCGGAGTAAAGACCCTGTAAGAGATGTATCGAACCTTATGTATGAGGGTGCTCATTTAATGCAACTTGAGCCGGAACAGATAAAAGCCGCACAAAACTCAGATCTTGCAAAACGATTTGGCGGACCATAAGATACAGGTCTCTTTTTCTTTTGCTTTGTCCTTGCCCGCGAACAAGTATTGCTGATGGTAGGGTAATTGAAAAGCTTACGCTGGAAACAAAGCTGATTAGCGATATGGTGCCGATTGCTTCAACGTTCAGCCAGACTATTGGAGTACTTTTGTTGAACCGAACGGCAAGCCGGCAACTTTTGTAACTTGTTCACTGTTAGCAACCCTTTAAAAAAGATTTCACAATTTAAAAGTAGTAAAGTAAGAAATTGTCTACTTTGTACCCTACTAGTATAAAACGCTGCGGTCAACAGGGAGTAGAACAAAAAGCCCCGCTACCTCACAGGCAACGGGGCTTATTTTGGAGCTTTTCGTCTACTCCACTTAAGGTTGTGTGCAGTAAAACCATTATCTGTTTAACTCAATCCACGAAATAGTAAGAGAAACTAATTCACCATAAGTTAATTCTTCTCTAACCCACTTGTTATTATTACACAGCTCTGGTAAATCCGCCAAAAATTTAGTATACTCATCATTAATAAATTTAGCTGAAGGAATTATTTGTTCTGTTTTATTTGAAAGCCAATCTCTAATTCTTCCTATAACCGTATTAAGTGTAGTATAGCTTTTAATATCTTGACCTCCTATATCTGATATGAAACTTTTAAACCTAAAATTTTCGCTGTCTAATATTAGGTATTCTTTTTGGGCGTGAGTAGCTTTACCTCCAAATTTTATAGCACCAATAAAATGCCTAATTCCAAAGGCATATTAAATCTTGGTAGTTTTAAAGTTTTATCAAGTTCTACACGGCACAAGTCATGAATGCCATACTTTGATTCACTGATAAGTTTTACAATATTGTTAATCCGAATTTTCCCGGTATCATTAAATTCTTTAGCGCATCTTAAGGTAAAACCACAACGATAAATGGTAAATAAAACTGCTTCAAATGTTGGCTGGTACTCATCATCGAAGGGACAATTAAAGAATACATTAAACGAATAATTATCTACCATTTATTTCAACTTCCTATTGAGGGTTTTGATAACTGATTGCTCTGCTTTTTTTGCTACAGATTTTGAAACAGAAATTCCGCCCTTAGTTATTCGAGTTTCTCTTGTAATACCTTTAAAAGCTTTACCATCAGATTTAACATCGACGAATTTGCCTGTAGAAGAATCTCTTTTTAGATAATTTCCTGTAACAGGATTATATACTTGAGTTCTACCTTTCACGGCTCCATTTCTATGTCCATCAGCCACTTTTCCGTTTTTTGCCATAAAAAAATATTTCTGTAAAGTTATAAAATGTCTTCAATGCATAAATCGAATTTATGTTCAAAAGAGTTCAGTCGAACCGGAAACAAAACAAACAAGCCTTATGCTGCTACTCGCTCCAACGTCCCCACTATTGGTAATACTCTTGTTGAGCCGAACCGGCGAAGCCGGAAACTTTGTAACGTGCTACTGTAAGCAAACCTTTTAAAAACAGACTTCATCATTTAAAAGTAGTTGAAGCAAGAAACGTATACTTTGTACCCTATAGAGGAAAACGCTGCGGTCAACAGGGAGTAGAACAAAAAGCCCCGCTACCTTACAGGCAACGGGGCTTTTTTAGCGCTTTTCGTCTACTCCACTTAATGTGGCTGCCGTGTTATTCTTCAATCAAAGGGAAATCAGTGAAGTCACCAATATACTTTGTCATAAGTAAGCCTGAACACTCAACCTTATTATCTGAATAGGAAAAGTAAAGGTTCAAGTATTCGTTATTCTGTGAACCGATCTTATCATTTTCAAAATGGTCAAGCAAATAATCCTGTCGAATGATAACTGGCTTTGTCCAGCTTTCAAGATGTCTTATCACGAAAACGTAATAAATTGGAAAGTTCACTTTATAATCCTTCAATTGAGCAAGCGGAATATTGAACTTTCCGCTGAAACGGTTTTGCCTTCCTGTAGATGTTGAAGTTTTGACCTGAACTCTGCGTAATGTACCATTATCATCTTGAACTACGAAAATATCATCGCCTATATCCACTTCAGGAATAGCTACATTCCAACCACGGGTCAAAAATTCAGACATCACATGCAAGTGCCCAGCTTTCCCTAAGTAAAGGTGATAGTTTTTTTTCACAGATTTAGCTTGGTAATTACATTCCCTGTTTGTGTATCAACAAATAGAATTTCATTTATCTTCTTAGTCATTTCTGCCTGATTATCTATCCCTAATAAAGCCGGATAAATAGAGTTTTCAAGTTTTCCAACTTGCATCTCAAAATCACTCTTCGTATCATACGAAATGAAAATTCCATTTGCAGGATGTGAATTTGGAAAAAGTGATTTAATTAATTTTCTAATAGAAGGCGTAATGCTAAATGAATAGCCATCCATTTGTTTATTTACATTTATCTTGATTGCTTCCATTGCGTATATTTTAACTGCGAAAGTATAAAAAGTTGTCCGGCAATCTACTATTAAGACTCAAGCTGATAGCGATACGTAGCCGATTGCCCCAATCCACAGAAAAGCGGGACAGGCTGTCCAGCCCCCGCTATTGGCAATACTCTTGTTGAGCCGAACCTGCAAGCCGGAAACTTCTATAACTTGCTAACTGTTAGCAAACCTTTTGAAAACAGATTTCACAGTTAAAAGTAGTTAAAGCAAAGAAACAGTCTACTTTGTACCCTATAACGGAAAATGCTGCGTTCAACAGGGAGTAGAACAAAAAGCCCCGCTACCTCACAG
>CAXUMK010000346.1:0-5484 GCA_964251885.1 uncultured Segetibacter sp.
CTGCTATGAAAAGATGCGGTACAAGGGAGTGACACAACCGGAGCAGAAGAAAGAATAAATGTTTGTCCCCTCAAAACCTTCAATTAATGACATTGCTTGTCAAGAGATAAAAAGTTAATTAGAAGTTTTTTAAACCGGGCTGAGTTACTACTTTGAGTCATTGTTGCGTCGCACCCGTGTACTTTTCATTCTTTACTGGACAAGGTAGTGAGTCGCTAATTTATCTTTGACAACTGTAATGATAACAAAAGCATTTAAAGTGGTAAAGTAATACGTGGAATAATATATGTAATAGAATGACCTTTGCAAAAAGCAGCACCAGTTGCAGTAACCATATTTTATATGAAAGTATATGTAACAAGAGCAATACCCGATATTGGCATTCAACTAATGAAGGATGCGGGAATAACGGTGAACCAGTGGTTAGAAAAAAGAAACCTTACTACCCGGGAATTGATTGCATCGTGTAAAGAAAATGATGCGCTCCTAAGTGCAGGCAGCGCCAATCTTAATAAAGCCTTTTTGAATGAATGTTCGCATTTAAAGGTGATTTCACTGTATTCAGTGGGGTACGACCGGGTTGACATTGCCGAGGCAACCCGCCTTAAAATTCCCGTCGGAAATACGCCCGATGTATTAAGCGCTGCAACGGCTGATATTGCTTTTCTGCTAATGATGGCTGTATCGCGAAAGGCATTCTTTCACTACAAAAGAATCATGAATGGCGATTGGGGGTTCAATGACCCTACCGCAGACCTCGGGATAGAGTTACACGGAAAAACATTGGGAATATGGGGATTAGGAAAGATAGGATCAGAAATGGCAAGGCGGTGCGCCGGCGCTTTTAAAATGAAAGTTATTTATTGTAACCGTCACAAGAATATAGAAGCTGAAAACGAATTGAATGCGGTAAGTGTTTCTTTTGATGAATTACTTAAACAAAGCGATGTGCTTTCTGTACATACTGCATTAACTGCAGAAACAAAAGGCATCTTTAATAAAGATGCCTTTAACAGAATGAAGAAGACTGCAATATTTATCAATACAGCGAGAGGAGGTATTCATAACGAAGAAGACCTGGCAGAAGCCTTAAGAAATAATACCATTTGGGGAGCGGGCTTAGATGTAACCGATCCTGAACCTATGCATGCAGATAATCCATTGCTTGCAATGCCTAATGTTGCAGTGCTGCCGCACATAGGTTCTGCAACAGAAGAGGCACGTGCCGGAATGGCTGTTATTGCGGCTAAAAATGTTATTGCCGGTCTGCAGGGAAAGCCGTTGCCGCATATTGTAAACCCCAAAGTGTACTGACTATATTTCTTCTTTCCTGTTTTGCAGCATTCGCAGCTTTTGCCTTTTTCCCACCAGGTTTTATGAAAGTGAAACAACTGATAAAAGTAATATACTATCTATGCTTTGGCTGGCTGTTATTATTGGTAGCCGCAGAAGTAGCCGCTTTAAGTATTCCCTCAATTCATCTCTTTACTTTATTTCTTCAAAACTGGTTCTTTACCTGGATAACCTATTTCTCGATGACTTTTGTGTTGATAAGATGTATTGTTTTGGTAGTTGCTGATTGGATTAAATAAATATTGTCAGTTAAAAAAATCGCGTTCGTCATTGCGAGGCACAGCTTGTCCCGCAACAAAAGCGCATAGGCGTCAATCTTAATTTAAATTAAGTTGATAAGTTGGGCCATATTAATTCTGTGGTTTCTTTTTTCATAGCAACATTTCTTAAGCAGTTGTTCTTTTAAATTTTTAGGTGAAGCAGTTATTACTTTTAATAAATTGTTGCAGACATAGGATATTAATTTCATTAAACTTAAGCATTTGCCGTATGCTTTTTCTATACTGTTATAATGTTTTGTATACACCTTTTGCATTACCAGGCACAGGAACATAAGTAAGAGATAAATAGTGGTTCTTACACGGTAAATTTTGGTACATTTTTCATGCAGTATTTCCTGCAGGCAGGCTCCGCTTTTCCACGATTTAAACATGATCTCTATCTGCCACCTTATTTTGTAAACGTCTGCTATCTGTTGAGCAGATAATACATCCTCTTCTACATTGGTAATAAGCACAGTGTATTTAATCCACCGGTAATAATCTTTACTGTGATTGAGCCTTTTATCCCTGTCTTGTTTTGCCTTTCTTATACGCTCTTTCACTTGTGCTTCAGGTAGGGGTATCATGATTATTCTTACAGGTATTTTATCCTTTTTGCCTATAAATATTTTCTTGTCTGTAATGCCTTTTCCCTTACACAGATTCGTCCAGTTTATCTCTTTTCCTTTTTCATTGTAAAGGGTTAGGCCATAACGTAACCTGCTGATAAAGAATGCCTTCTTCGTTATTATATCTCCTAACACCTTCAAAACAAAATAACCCAGATCCCTGATCAGTAAATCTCCTTTGCGCAGCAGTGGCAACACATCTGCACTTGCAGACTGGTCATTATTGGTAAAGGCTTTTAATGACACATCAAGCCATTTCATGCTTTTAATATCAATAAGACACTGCAGCCGTGCCACAGCTTTTTGTTCTCCGCGGGCAACATTGCCCGGAAAATGTTCAACTAAATTTTGGGGTAACGATAAAGTGCTGCTGTCTCCCAAAATGACCCGTTTAAATAAAGTAAATAATCTGTCCTTCTTACACTCCATGATCCTGGCAGAAAGCATGTGTGAAAAAAGGCTTGAAGCAAAGGCTTCTGTTCTTTCATTCATTCGGTTAAACAGGGCTTGTTTTGAAACCTCTTCTCTGCTGAAAAATGCTATAGCCGATGCCCAGCCGAGTTGGCTAGGAGATTGCTTCGCCAAGCTTCGCCAAGCTACGCAAGGCTTGCAATGACGCGACTATGAAGTGATCCCAAAAATGATTTATTTTATCGAATAATGAAAGAATGTTTACATTTTCAAACAAATCTGATTGTCAGAAGTAACATATACTGTTACATAACTTCTCGATATTCTTATAAATCAAAAAACAAAAAATGAATCCTAATCTTTTAGTTTACTGGTGGATACTGTTGGTGATTGCTGCTATACTCTTATATAAACTCATTCTCCGCTTTATCTTTGGGATGGTCATTGTTCCTGACGATAAAATAGGACTGGTTATAAAAAATTTCGTCCTTGTAGGCAGCAATAAAGAAATGAAAAATAACCGCATTCTTGCTACTAATGGTGAAGCAGGCATGCAGGCACAAACACTGGCTCCGGGATTGTACTGGTCTTACTGGCCGTGGCAGTATTCAATAAAAATGCAGCCATTCACTGTCGTTCCCGAAGGTCATCTTGGGTTGATAAAAGCAACTGACGGCGACCCTCTAAATCCGGGGCGCATTCTTGCTTTGCCGGTAGAGTGCGACAAATTTCAGGATGCTGAAAAGTTTCTGGTCAATCGCGGACAAAAAGGCCCACAGGCTGCATTCCTTACTCCGGGCAGTTATCGTATAAATACTTTTTTGTTTGAAGTAGAAGTAAAGCCGGTGACTTCCATCGCTGAAAATAAAGTAGGCATAATAACCACTCTTGACGGGGAACCGTTAGATAAAGATGAGATTGCAGGAAAATCGATTGCAGATCACAAGAACTACCAGGATCCGGTGAAATTTCTTTCCGGCGGTGGACAGAAAGGACGGCAGGAGGATGTTATTCTTGCAGGTTCGTATTATTTGAATCCCTGGTTTGCCACAGTAGTACAGGTTGATATGCTGCACATACCAATTGGTTTTGTCGGCGTGGTAAATTCGTTTGTCGGCGCTACCGGACAGGATACCAGCGGCGTTGAATTTGAACATGGAAACATCGTAAAGAAAGGTCAGCGGGGCGTGTGGAATGTAGCGCTTGATCCCGGCAAGTATGCCATTAATACCTATACACATGTAATTGAGATCGTTCCAACCACAAACCTGGTGCTCAACTGGGCCAATCAAAGAAGCGAAGCGCACCAGCTTGATAAAAATCTAAGCACTATAACCGTTCGCTCATCTGATGGCTTTACTTTCAATTTAGATGTGTCGCAGATCATTCATGTTCCCAGCATAGATGCGCCAAAAGTGATAGCAAGGTTTGGTACTATGACCAATCTTGTTTCGCAGGTGCTGGAGCCTACTATCGGAAACTACTTTAGAAATTCAGCCCAAAAAAGTGATGTGATTGATTTTCTTAAAAACCGTACAACACGGCAAAATGAAGCAAAAGAGCACATTAGAAAAACACTGGATGAATACAATGTAAAAGCCGTAGATACATTGATCGGAGACATTACTCCACCTGCAGAATTAATGAAAACCCTGACGGACAGAAAGATTGCAGAACAGGAAACGATTACCTATGACACACAGAAGCTTGCACAGGACACCCGTAAACAATTTGAAAGTGCAAAAGCACTTGCTAACATGCAGCCCGAAGTGGTAACATCGCACCAGCAGGTTGAAATAAGAAAGAACCTTGCGGCTGCCAAGATTGAAGAAGCAAAGGGCGATAGTGAATCGAAAACGATTAATGCAAAGGCAGATGCCGAGGTGACAAGTGTAACGGGCGGCGCTGACGCAGGAAAAATACTGGCTGTTGGTAATGCTGAAGCAGAAGTAACAAAGAAAAAGACCGAAGCGATGGGAACAAAAGAATTTGCCCAGGTACAGATTGTAAAGTTTCTTGCTGAGAACAAGGTCAAAATTGTTCCGGAAATATTGGTTAATGGCGCTGGTCAGGGTGAAGAAGGAATGCTTTCTGCTTTGATGGGAAACGAACTTTTTAAAAATCTAAAAAAGGAAAACGCGGGAGTAAGCGAAAAGAATATAAATACTAAAAACAGTCCGGAAGGCAGTAAGCCTGGCGACACTACAACCGGTGTACAGTATTAAATCCGGAAGGGTGCTCCTGCAAAAGATAAGAGGGCGAGTATAAATTTTGAACCGCGCTGAATTACTACTATGAGTCAGCCTTGCGTCGCACTCGTGTACTTTTAATTTTTAATTCGGCAAGCCAAAGAGAGTTATTAACTTATCCCTCGTCCACTATAAACTAAATAAAAATTTCAAAAGCAATGAGCAGACCGGAAGTTTGTACTCACCTAACAGCCATTACAGAAGTAAAAATCGGCGAAGAATACGTTTGTGAAGAATGTATAAAACACAATGGCCACTGGGTACATTTGCGTACTTGTCAAACTTGTGGCGCTACACTTTGCTGCGACAGCTCGCCAGGAAAACACATGAGCAAACACGCTCACAACAGTCATCATCCTGTTGCAGCTTCGGCTGAACCTGGTGAGCGTTGGCTGTGGTGTTACCGCCATGAGCAGATGACGGAATATTAATAGTCGCCTTTGCCTTTTTTAGATGCCTCTTCTGATGCTACATGCGGTTGTGATTATTTAGTATGACTCTTACAATAGGGCGTAGCTGCATGAAAAGATAGGGTACAAGTGCTACCGTGTGGACACATCTTTTTTAAATTAATATTGAGTG
>CAXUMK010000347.1:0-5469 GCA_964251885.1 uncultured Segetibacter sp.
CCATAGGCAACACTTATGCTGGAACAAATACTTCACCTGTAAATGGTGCAATTATAGAAGGAAAAGTAGGTATTGGCACTTCTGTACCTTCACACCTGTTAGAACTTGGATCAGATGATGCTGCAAAACCCAGCACTTCTACATGGACCGTAATTTCTGATCGCCGCGTGAAAAAGAACATTCGTGCTTACACCGATGGATGGAATGTATTGAAAAACATCAACCCTGTTTGGTTTACCTATAATGGTGAAGCCGGAACCAATAATAACGAAACAGCAGTTGGTACTGTTGCACAGGATTTACAAAATGCGGCTCCATACATGGTTCATAACTGGAAATATGCAAATAAGAACAGTGGTAAGTCAACAGAATACCTTGCTGCAAATTATCATGCAATGTTTTTCGTGCTTGCAAATGAAGCGAAAGCACAACATCTGAAAGTGGACTCAATGGCTGGAATGAATGCAGGTTTACAGGCAAAGGTTGACAATTTGCAGAATCAAAATGAGAAACAGCAGCAACTCATTGAACAAATGCAATCAAAACTAACCACCATCCTGCAAAAGCTGAACGATTTGCAATCTGCGCAGGAGGCATGCTGTCTTAAAGCAAACAGCTCTCCTGTAAATGGCAGTTCAACCACACTCGTAACTATTGATGCAGCCTCACTTGAACAAAATGCTCCAAACCCGTTTGATCAAAATACAGTGATCAATTATTACTTGCCCAAAAATGTATCGTCTGCACAACTCGTTCTTAGTAGTATTAATGGTATTGCTTTCAAAACCATTGAATTAAGCGCACCCGGAAAAGGGCAGGTAAATCTTACTAAAGGAACACTTAGCGCAGGTACTTATCTGTATTCATTAATGATTAATGGCAAAATATATGATACGAAGAAAATGATTATTGTAAGATAACAAAGTATGCCTGCAATACTGAGTTATGCTCATCGAATATAAATACCACACAATTACTACGTGCAGGAGAGGTAGTGGAATTTTAGTATCTTAATCGTTTCACAGATTATGATTGATTTCAAAGAATGCTGAAATAATGCTGAAGCCACAGTAGCGCTAAAGCTCAACGATAGAATACTGAAAGGAACGGGCTGTCCCGCAAAAAGGCGCATTGGCGTCAACTTAAAGAAAAAATGGTTGAACTGATGCAGTTTTTGACAGTAAGGCAAGTAGATTTTGGGTTAAAAGCTGAATAAAGGTTTGCCGTACAAGTGAGTGACACAACGATGTACCACAAAAAACCAATGTTCGTCCAAAAAAAACTCTTAAGTTGACGCCTATGCGCAAAAGGCGGGAGGCTGTTATGGTTCCTTTCTTGAATTTTTGCCCTCTGTGCCGATTATGTTTGGAGTTAGTTATTGTGTTTTTAGACAAAGAAAGTAACAAATGCTAAGAAGCTAACTGGCTAAAAGTTAAGTTAGAGACACAAAAGTTATAATGGGAGTACCTGTAATTGTTAACAAAGCTTTGCAAGCCTTACCAATGGCGGAACTGACTTATGCGATCATGTAATGCACTCTTTCAATAGATCAACTTGCCAATTTTTCCCTTTTCACCTGCAAGAAAGACTTGCCTGTTTTTGCTTACCATACATACATTAAAGCTTTCAAGACTTGCTTTTTTCCATTCTTTGTGTCCGTTAGTTGCAAAGTCAACACCGGTAGGACCGCATGCAACCAGGGTTTTATCGTTTATAATACGAATGCAACTGCGGTAGCCAAAAGGCGGACCTACCGATGCAGAAGCCCATTTGTGACCTGCATCAGTAGTATAAAAGTAGTTGTCGAAGTAATCGCGTGGCACTTTGTAATCGCCGCCGATACAGTAGATTCTTTTTTGTTTATCAGTAGCCATTGAAAAGGTTCCGGCAGTTTCTTTGCCTTGTATGATGGGGATGGTTACAACTTTGTTTGGTTTTCCCTGGGGAGCTATCATATAAAGATTCGACTCAAGACCGCCGGTAACAAAACCATATTCAAAGTCGGGATTGTCGAAAAAAGAAATGTTGGTACCGCTTGCAGAAAAAATGGCTTCACCAGGCTGAGCCGGAGGCATTTGATACATCGGCGCTTCGCTCCACGTGTCGCCGCCATCGTGTGTTCTGATGATATAAAAAAGCCTCCTGTTAATTTGTCCCAGGTTTAAAGGGTCTCCTATACAGATGCCTTCTTTTGCATTTTTAAAATCCATTGCATCGAGAAACATTCCTTCCATTGCGCGTTCAAATACTTTCTTCCACGTTGCGCCGCCGTCGGTTGTTTTTATAATATATGCAGGATTATCTACCGCCATTGCAATAGCTGTACTGCTGTCAAAAGCTTCAATATCTCTAAAGTCCCTCTTTTCAAAACCGGGTACAATGATCCACCTCCAGGTTTTGCCTGCATCAACCGTTTTGCCAATTGTTCCGTTGCTGCCGCTTACCCATATTACTTCGTCGGATGGAATGCTCATACCCCGCAGGCTGGTATTGGCGCCGCTTGTAATTATTTGAACGCCGGGGTTTTGTTGGGCTTGTAAGTGTACGATTAAAAACAAACAGCAAAAAGCAATAAAGAAAGTTCGCATTTACAGGAAATATTTGTGAAAAATAGAAGATGCAAAAGTGATTATTTTCTTTCGATAAGCTTGTTTATTTTCTGCGCCGTTTTCCTGTTTGGGTTATTTTCATCATTTAAAATGGCAGTTAAAAGCTCTTGTGTGTTCTTTGTGTCATTCATCTTCATATAATCCATCAGCAAGTAATATTGAGATGAGTAGTAAAGGTTATCCCTGTTTTTATTTGACTTAATGATCGCATTTAACAACGAAGCGCCTTTTGCAAATTCAGCGGTTTCTATGTATGATAAAGCTTTGTAAAAAGACATGTATTGTTTTAATAACTTTTGTTCGCTGTTGCTGCTGCCGCCTTTGGTTTCATAATCCGTTTCTGTTGCTTTAAGTACATCTGTATATTTTTTTTGGGAGTAGAATTGATAATAAAGACTTATTTCTGCAGGATCATCGGTATTTTGCCTGTAACGGTTATAATAATTTGCCGCTATCTCTGCTAAATCATTTTTTCCATTCGATAAATAGCCTGTATCGTTCGGGTTAAGTATTGTATCTTTTAAATGGGCTACACTTTTGTTTCCAGTTTGCGTGCCTTTGTTTTCAGCTATCTTTTTTTCCTTGTTTTGCAGACTGTAATACAAGAATGAAGCAACAACCAATACAACAACAGCAGCAGCAATGGCAGCAATATTTTTTCTGTTCAAAAGCCGGATTACAGGCGTTGTTGCTGTTTGTTCTTCTTTTTGTTTTGGAGGTGAGGATATTGTTGATTCTGCTCTTGCAAGAAATTTGTCGGCGGGCTCAAACCTGAGATCTTCTGATTGGCTGGTTATTTCGTGCTCTTGCTGCTGTTGGCGTAAAATCAATTCTATGTCAAAAGCCTCCTGCAATTCTTTGTTTTCAGACAATTGCTTCACAAAAAGTATTTCCTCTTCCTGGGAAAGCTCGTCATCTAAATAACGTATAATTGATTCAAATTGAGGTTCAGTTAAAGGCATTACTTATTTTTTGTTTTGATTTTTCCAGGCTTCCGCAAACCGTTTTAGAAACCGGGAAACCTTATTAGTTACTGCAGCAGGTTGAATGCCTAAGAGTGTAGCCATTTCCTGTCGTTTCAACTGTTCTGTGTAAGCCATTTTATAAATTTTGTTGTCTTCTTCACTTAAAGTTTTCAGGATTGCCTCTATTTTAAGTGAAATGAAATCCTTCTTAAAAAGCCTCTTCTCACCTTCATTTTCACTTTGAAAAAGTTCTTTATCGTTACTGTAATCCGGTGGCAGGTTTTTTCTTTTTACTTCTCTGTAGTACAACTCAAGATATGTTTTTTTAAAAATGCCTTTTACATAACCTGTGCAGTAATGGGTAGCAGGTTTAAAATGGTTACTTTTCAAATGATTATAAAAAATTGCCTGGGCACTGCTAAAAGCCTCTTCTGCACATTGTAAAAGAATATCTTCAGGAACGGAAGGGTTTTTTAAGGGTACAAACCTGCAGAACCAGGTTTTTAATTTTTGCAAACAGGCGAAGACTCTATTATGTAAAATGGTGTTTGCGGTTTGAAATATTTTTATTACTTCGTCACTTTGTAAATAGGGTTCGCAATCTTTTCCAATTTCCATTTTCGATTTCCTTGTGTGCTTTCTTACAATACTGTACAGCCAAATTAAATATTTCTACCGAATTGTGCTTACCCTTTACTAAATATACTTTAAAAGAAATTGTCCATTTCATGTATGATTTTAAAAGCAGTATGCGTACAAAGCGACCAGAGGTAAGTGTGATATTTAACCACGAAACAGGAATGATAACAAGCAAGGTTATTTGAGGTTGAAGGTGGGTTTGTTCTATAAAAAACTGCACATGTTTATCACTGCTGTCTTTAATCCGCTGAAGTAGTTTTTCTCCTTTCTGCACATCGAAATGTATTTTAACCGCAAATGGAGTTGATTCTCTTTTGCTTAATCCGCTGCTGCTTAAAACCTGCTCTTTCATCTTCACGATTTTCTCATCGGCCTGCACGGTGTGGCGTGGATAGACGATACCTGTGTATTTGCAAATCATGCTGTAAACTAAAGGATTGGCAACATAAGCGGTAAGTATAAGCTGTTTAAATGGATGGCTTTGTTTGTAACGGATATACTTATAATAAAGCACCCATTTGGGAAGCGCTTTTCCCTGGTAATCTTCAAGAAAACCTGTTGCAGACCTGCCGATTGTACGCAGTTGACCTGTTGAGTTAAACGAATAAAATGCAGCGGCACAAAAGCCTGCAACCAGGTTTTCATGATACAGAAATGTAACGTCAATGTATTCCAGTTTTTTTGAGTAATAATACAATGTAAACTCTCTGAATGCCATGTCGGGGCGCAGGGTTGACCTGAAGATGTAATAAAGCCGCATAAAATCATCATTGCTTTCTGTGCAGTTTTTAATAATTACCTGTTTTCGCCGGAATGTATTTTTCATTTTTTATTTGATTTTGCTGTAGTTATATTTCCGCGTCATAAAAATGTGCAGTGATTTTTCTGGGCCGGGCTGCATTACTACTTATGAGTCATCGTTGCGTCGCACACTTGTACTTTTGTTCATTATTCAGCAATGCACAAATCTTATCCCGCGTGCAGTATAGAATTGCTTCACTTCCTTATATACTAATGGGGTTGAAATAAAAAAAGCCATCAGGATGAGTAGTTTTTGTTTCTTATTATTGAGATATGTTATATATTTATAAGAGATGTTTTTATGCTACAAAAAAGATGAATAATGAAAGCGCTGCACAAGTGTGCGACCCCGCAAGTTTTAACGCATAGGCGTCAACTTAGGAGTTTTTGGGGACGAACAATTGGTTTTTTGTGGTACATCGTTGTGTCACTCACTTATACGGCAAACCTTTATT
>CAXUMK010000348.1:0-5452 GCA_964251885.1 uncultured Segetibacter sp.
AAGTTCTACCCACGAAACGTTCCTTCGGAACGACTGGTGGCGTAGAAAAATGAATGTATAGGCTTTTTTTCGTTCCGTAGGAACGTTTCGTGCTGGTGCGACACTTTGAAATGCACCCAAAAATTTACGGGTTGTATTTTTTATTTTTATTTTGTTTATTGTAAGTCAACTAACTATCTAAAATATTTTTTATGACAACTATCGAAATTGTTTCCATTCCTGTATCTGACCAGCAGGCATCAAAAGAGTTTTATATTAAAATTGGCTTTCAGCTTATAACAGAAGCAGATATGGGCAATGGAAGTACCTGGGTACAATTAGGTTTGCCCGGTCAGGCTGCAAGCATTAGCCTGGTGAACTGGTTTAAAGAAATGCCTGCAGGCTCTATGCAGGGACTTGTTCTGAAATCGGAAGATATTGAAAAAGAAGTGGCTGATTTAAAAGCCAAAGGTGTTGAGGTGAAGTCTATAGACAATACACCATGGGGCAAATTTGCTTCCTTTTCTGATCCCGATGGAAATGGAATAACACTCAGGCAGGAATAGTTGCTGAATAAGTTGAAGTCAATAAGTAATGGTGAATAGTCAATAAATCAATAGTCAATAAGTCAAGGGTCAATTAGGTAATTAGCCTTTGAGTAATTGAGCAATTGAGCCATTAAGCCATTGAGCCATTGAGCCATTACTTCCTGATTGCCCAGGCAAGACCATCTGGCATTCCACCCACATCGAGGTGACCGGCAACTTCTAAAGTTTTGAGATTGATTATAGCTATGTAATTATCAGATGAACAGGCAACAAATGCACGTGAACCATCCGGGTCCATCAAAATTCCTGCTGCACCATGACCTGTTTTAAGTCGTTTCACTTCTGTACGCGATTTCGCATTATAAATGGTGAGGTCGCCCGATTGAAGACTCGAAATGAATATGAGTTTACCATCCAGTGTAAACTTTAGTCTGTTAGCGCCTGAAACCTTTGCGTCAAGCTTCGCTGCCAGTTTTTTTGCTCTTAGGTCAATAATAGAAATGGTTCCATTTTCACTGGATGCAGTCCATAACTCACTGCTGTCAGGAGATACATCAAAACCCTCCGAGCCTCTTGCAGTTGGAATAATAGTTTGCTCCCAATCTTCGTGGGGATTTCCAGGTCCGGGTGGGCGCATGCCTCCAGGTGCCGGCATTCCTCCGGGTGAGTTCATTCCGCCGGGGGGAGGTCCGGGTTGAATGAGTGTATCCACAAGAATGCTTACCGTTCCCGAAGAGACATTTGTTGTATAAATCTTTTTGCCATCGGCAGTCACGTAGATCATGTGGGTTCTGTCCTGGCCGGTTCCCATGCTCCAGTCAACTTTTCCGGTCGCTGGGTCATAGCGGCCAATGGATTTGGAACCTTCCGCAGTAAACCATGCCTTTCCGTTTACAAACGTTAAACCATGCGGGCCGTACAGCGGTCTTGTATCAATGTTGGTTAAAGGCTTTTGTGCAACCAGGTCAATTACGTTTAACTCATGCAAACTACCGCCTCCATAAATAGTAACGTAAGCTGTCTTTCCATCAGAAGAAGCAATTACTTCGTGTGGATCGCTGCCAACAGGAATACGAGCCGAAACCTGTAATGTGACCGGATCTACAATCGCCAGTACATGGTCTGCTTTTGAAAGCGCAAGCAATGACAGGTGGGATATCGGTTGAGCATTGCATTCAGTTGCAGGGTAAATGAATGTCAAAAGGAAAACATGTACGATAATGAGCCGGAATCGATAGCAGTTTATTTTTTTCATAGCCTGATATTTTTATTGTATACTTCGCCTTAAGTTTCCCGCTAACGGGACAAGTTCCCGAAAAAACGGGACAAGAGATGCTTTGCCGAATATAGAACAAAACGTCTCAAGTGTGCGACGCAACGATGTAAAATAGTAGCAATACTGTCCGGCTCATAAAATATTTCAAAATTTTTTTACGGCTTTAATTATAATAATGACGCCTTCTGCCGGTAATTTTTGCAGGCAAGATATGCTGCTATACATCTTTCAGAATACTTAGACGCAACATGTTTAAAGCATACATAGCAGTTACCTCAATATTTCTCATTCTGCCAAATCTTGTCTGAAACTTTTGAGCCGTTGTAGCCGATTTTCCTGAAACAGCTATCCATACCGTGCCCACAGGTTTTTCTTCAGTGCCTCCTCCCGGCCCCATAATGCCGCTGACTGCTATTGCATAATCTGTCTTCATCAGTTCTTTTACACCATTTGCCATTTGAATAACGGTTTCTTCGCTTACCGCTCCGTATTTGTTCAAAGTATCGGCGTTTACTCCCAATACATCTTCTTTTATAGTATTATCATAACTAACCACACCTCCAAAAAAATAAGCAGATGAACCGGGAACACTGGTTATCAGGTGAGCGATATAACCGCCGGTACAGCTTTCTGCCGCCGCCAGCGTTTTTCCATTTTTTTTGAGTAAAATTCCAACAGCCTCTTCAAGGGTTTTGTCTTCATTTATAACCATCACATCCTGCAACTGGCTTTGAAGCTGTACAAACAGTTCATCCATTTCAGCAGTTATTGCATGCGCATTTTTCCCGGTTGCCGTTAGCCGTAGTCTTACCATGCCAAAGTTGGGTAAGTAAGCAAGTTTGATGTGTGCAGGTAAAGCAGTTTCAAAATCCTTTATCCTGTCAGCGATATAAGATTCTCCAATACCTGCGGTCACCAATGTGCGGTGCACCACAGCAGGTAGCGAAAACATTTGCGGAAGCCGGGGCAATACGTAATCCGTCATCATCCCTTTCATTTCGTTGGGTACACCGGGCATGCTTATAAAAACTTTTCCGTCTTTTTCAAACCACATTCCCGGCGCTGTGCCACGCTTATTTTGTATCACTGTACAAACATCCGGTACTTCTGCCTGTTTTAAATTCACCTTGAGCATCGGACGTTTTATGTACCTCTCAAAAATGTTTTTTACGTTTTGCAATGCACCTTCGTCAACGATCATCTTACCACCAAAATAACTGCACAACAACGGTTTTGTAATATCATCGGCTGTAGGCCCTAAACCTCCTGTTATCAAAATAATTTCTGCCTGCCTGCTTTCTTCATCCAGCGCATTCCAAATCTCATCCCACACATCGCCTACTGCTACCCTTCGTTTTACCCAAACACCCAGCTTGTTCAGTTCCTGTCCCATCCAGGCGCTGTTGGTATCGATCGTTTGCCCAATCAACAACTCATCGCCTATGGTGATGACAGATGCATTTACACGGTCGTTATTCATACTATTTGTAAGGTTAGTTGGATAAAGTAATTTTAGCGCAATGTAATAACAAGTATGAAAAGTATTGTTCAATTTATTGTCTTATCAATGATTGCCGGCATTGTAAATGCCCAGGGAATTTCTAAAAAATTAGCAGACGCCGTTGCGGCGCTCGAGGCAGACGACCAGATGAAAAGCGGCATCCTTGGGTTGTATGTAGTAAAGCAACAGGGCGGCGCAGTGGTATTCAACAAAAATGCAGCTATTGGTTTTGCGATGGCAAGCAGTCAAAAGGTGCTGACAAGCATTGCATCTCTCGAATTATTAGGAACGGATTACAGATACAAAACTTTGCTCGGCTATTCAGGAACGATTGAAAATAAAACCCTGGAAGGAAATCTTTATATAACCGGTTCAGGCGACCCAACTTTAGGAAGCTGGCGATATGATAATACAAAAGAACAGGTTGTTTTAAATAAATGGATAAAGGCGATACGGCACGAAGGAATAAGCCGCATTAATGGAAATGTAATTGTAAGCAATAACAATTGGGAAACACAAACCATTCCCGGAGGATGGATTTGGGACGATATAGGCAACTATTATGGCGCCGGTGCTTCTGCTCTCAACTGGCGCGAAAACCAATATGACCTGAAATTAAAATCAGGAAATAAGACCGGAGATAAGGTGGCAATTGTTGCTACAGTTCCTGAATTGTCTGATGTTGTTTTTATAAATGAATTAACCACAGGGAAACCCGGCAGCGGCGACAATGCCTATATCTATTTGCCTCCTTATGCCACTACGGGTTACATAAGAGGAACTATCCCGCCAAATGAAAACACTTTTACTGTTTCAGGTTCTTTTCCAAACCCTTCCGGGCAGTTTATTTATGTTTTTTCCAATGAATTAAAAAAGCAGGGAATTGAAGTAAACCAAAATACAGATCAGGCAAACCAATCAAAGATGACAGAACTCGTAACTCATCTGTCTCCGCCTTTAGACAGTATCAATTACTGGTTTCTTAGAAAGAGCATTAACCTATATGGTGAAGCTTTGGTAAAAACGCTTTGTTTTGAAAAGAAAAAAGAAGGTTCAACCGCAGCAGGATTAGAAATTATTAAAAGCTTTTGGAAAGACAGGGGAATAGGTGCAACTGCAATCAACATGTATGATGGTAGCGGCCTGTCTCCACAAAACCGCATTACGCCGGAAGCGTTGGTTAAGGCAATGCAATATGCAAGAGCGCAGACTTATTACAACTCCTTTTACAATGCCTTGCCCGAAATCAACAGCATTAAAATGAAAAGTGGTTCCATTGGTGGGGTAAGAAGCTTTACCGGTTATGTAAACGGCTACACTTTTGCAATCGTGGTCAATAATTATAACGGATCATCGGGCGAAATAGTAAGAAAAATGTATAAAATGCTGGAATTATTGAAATGAAAGCTGCAATAGGAAAACTTTTTTGTAACACTGCTTAAAGTTACGGAAATTAAAAAAGCACTTAATCTGTGTAATTAAGTGCTGTAATGATTTTAGATTTTACAGGTTTAAGCTTTCTTCTCTACTTTTTTGACTGCATGTTTATTAGCAATAGTCGCATAAGAAATCATAATAACAGAAGATAAAGTCAAACACAGGCTAACTATTTCAATGGAGCTCATACGGCGGGGGTATTTGATCGTTAGAAAATTTGAACGTTATAAAATTATTCATTTTGTTATTCACTTTCAAATAAAACTTTGTTTTTCAAAAAAAAAATAGTAGAATTTTTTTTTATTTTAAGCTAAAAAGTATCAAAAAGACACTTTTAATAGAAATAACGGTCGTTATGTTCATTTATTTTAAAAAAATAGTTTTTTTGAACCAGGCTGAATTACTACTATGATTCGATCGTTGCGTCGCACTCGTATACTTTTTATTCTTTACTGGACAAGCCAAAGAGTTACTTGTATTCGTTGACCAGTGATCACTGACTATTGACCACTGACTACTGACTATTCACAACTGACTACTGACAACTGACTACTGACTATTCACAACTGACTACTTACAACTGACTACTTACAACTGACTACTTACAACTGACTACTTACAAGTTTGTGCATTGCTGAATATAGAACAAATTGTTTCAAGTGGTCGAGTAGGCAAGGGCATTTCAGCCCAAGCCTCTCACAGAACCGTGCT
>CAXUMK010000349.1:0-5291 GCA_964251885.1 uncultured Segetibacter sp.
TGTAATAGAAGCTGTTGGTATAATGCAAAGAGCCGTCTCTTGTATCGGCAACAACCGGGGCAAAACAAAAATTACCCACATGATTGGGGCCGCCTGTTTCATCGACGAGAATATTCCAGTCAGTCCAGCCAGTGGTGCCGTTATTAAAATCATTCACCATCGAGTATCCATATCTTTCGCCAAGATCCCAATCGTTTATACGGCTAAACTTGAATTTCTCTATGCAGCCCTCAGTAAAAATTAAGTTCTTACCGGGGAATGTTTCGGCAACTCTTCTTACATTGTCAAACTGCATTTTACTTCCCGTCCATGTCTCGTACCAGTGATAGCCGATACCCCAGATATATTTTGCAGCCATCGGATCTTCTAACAGCGTGCTTGCTCTTTGATATACCAGGTCTCGGTTATGATCCCAGGCTATCAACTTTTTATTGCTCATTCCTGCCTTTTGCAGTGTCGGGCCTAAATATCCTTTTATAAAATCGCGTTCATCTTCTGCCGAGAAAACACAAGACTCCCATTTTTGTTTTGCCATTGGCTCATTCTGTACCGAAAGACCCCAAATGGGGATACCTTCCTTTTCATACACGTTTATAAATTTTATGTAGAAATTAGCCCACGCCTGCCTGTATGCCGGCAACAGCTTGCCTCCCTCTAAAACATTGTTGTTGTCTTTCATAAATGCCGGCGGGCTCCACGGAGTGGCAAATAAAGTGAGTTTACCACCTGCCGCCGCCATAGCCTGCTTTATCAGCGGAATTTTGTACTGCTTATCGTGCTGAATATTGAACGTCTTTAATTCTTTGTCATTCTCAGAAACATAAGAATAGGTGTCGCTTGAGAAATCGCAGCTTTGTATATTGGTTCTTGCCAGTGTATAGCCAATACCGGTATTTTTATCATAATACGCTTTCAAGAGCTCCTGCTGTTTGTCTTTTGACAGCTTTGCAAATGTTTCAGCCGAGGCATCAGTCAATGCACCGCCGATGCCTAACAGTGTTTGAAAAGTACGGTTAGGATCGACAAACACACAAACCTGTGTTTCTTTTGGCTGACCAAAATCTGTAAAGTGCAAAGTAGCTGTTGGAGTAAGTCTAAAGTCAGTTTTATCAGCAGTGGTATAAACGGTTACGGTTTTACCGGATTGATCAAATTTTTGTACCTGCTTGTTCGCAGATTTCTTCTTATCGCTAAAACTTGTTAGCATCAAAACCAATAGGGCAGCAGCAATCTTTTTCATAATAAAATTTAAACTATTTTTAAAACAGTTACCAAACACTCTTGTAAAAGCAATTAAAGAAACATTTTAGTCAAAGTATAAACTATTGAAAGCATTAAGAGCTTTTATTTTTTTTAAGGTATTGAAAAAAGTCTTTTACAGCAGCATCATTAGAGTAAACACCAATTTTATGTGTGCGCAACATGTACGAATTTTTATCAGAACTTCCTGAAAGGTAAAACGTAATTGCTTTCGATGCTTTTTTTGGCATGTGGCAATCAATACAATTATTCTTTATCGCATTAATACCTGCTTCATTTACTAATGTGGTATGAACCGTATTTTGATGACAACCAAGACACTTTTGTGAATATGCGGCAAGATTGGAATTTGCATCAGTGTGAGGATTATGGCATGTAGTACAGGTTAAAGTCTTGCTTCCTAAAAAGCATTTGCTTTGGGCGAGTAACTGGTATTGATTGCCGTGTATATCAAAATCAGAAGTTACGTTTTTTCGAGGTTGCCAAAGAGAAAAAAAATTTGCAAGAGTATCTCCGGGTTTGAATTTAAAAGTAGAAACTTCTTTCATTTTGTCATTTCCTGAATGACATACGGCACATTCATCTAATTTTTGCTGCCTGCTGAGCGAACGGGAGGTTACAATATATTTTGCTTCCTTTATCTCGGGATAGGCGAGGTGATAATTTACATGATTTATAGAAGGCCCATGACACCTCTCACAATCAATTCCGTAAATAAGGGAACTTTTATCGAGTTCTTCGTCTATTCCGGCCGGCCCCATATTTAACCTGCTTTCGATGAAAGAACTATGGCATTCAAAACAATTTTTTTGAATAGACCTGTTAAAACGTATTTCTGCGGAAGGAAAGCCCGGACTGGAACCCCAGCTCTTGACAGAAGTATAAAAAGAAACAGGTAGTTCAAAGGCTTTATTTCCTTTCCAGTATAAAAATGTTTGAGCGTGTTTTCGTCCGAAAGTAATATCAAAACGGTGAGCTTCTGTCTCGCTGCCGTTAATATAAGCAGCCTGAAACAAACCACTATCCCTGTTTTCCATAACAATTTTCGTATGCGGATTGAAGGAATAGGTGTTTTCTCCTGCCTTAAAGCTGCCGTGGATTTCATTCTTTACTGCCGGCCCCGTCGCATTATAATGAGAGGTAGACTTGTACAAGTCATAAACAGAACGGTGACATTGCCTACAACTTAACGAACCCGCATAAACATTGCCCCTGGGGTCATTTGTTTTTTCAACGCTGTTAATACATCTTGACAAAAACAGAACTATTGCAAAGGTTGTAAAAAGCAGTATAAAAGCTTTTCTGTTTCTGATAATGCCGCCCATTTCTTTCTTTTACTTTTGAAATACACGAACATAATCTACAAACATTCTTTGGGGAAAAACAGTGCTGGCATCAGGCGATCCGGGCCAGTCGCCGCCTACTGCAACATTCATAATAAAAAAATATGGATGATTGCCTACATAAGTGCCATTGGTAACGGAAGCGCTGGTTCCTGTAAAAAACAAGTTATCATCTACATAAAATTTCATACTGTTTTGCTCCCATATAAAACTAAACACATGAAATTTTTGTGAAAAGTCTTCTGATGCCAGGTCATAATTACTATTGAGGGTTCCAACTGTTCCATTTGCAAGAGGCCAGTGCATAGATCCAACTACCCGTTTAGGATAAGTACCAACCAGCTCCATAATGTCTATTTCGCCGCATTTGGGCCATGGGTTAGCAGATATATCAGAACCGAGCATCCACAATGCTGGCCAAAGCCCTTTTGCTACAGGCAATTTAGCTCTTATATCTATTCTGCCGTACATAAAAGACTTTTTGTTATAACTCTGCATTCTTGAAGAAGTGTAATTGCTGCCCCCTAAATTTTCTTTCCTTGCTTCGATAATCAGATTGCCATTTGATTGAAACGCATTTTGCGGCCTGCCTGTATAATACTCAAGTTCATTGTTTCCCCAGCCACCTGCGCCCGATTCAAAGTTCCAGTTTGTCTGGTCAATTGATGATCCTGAAAATTCATCGCTCCACGTAAGTGTATAGCCTGGATATGAAGTTGGCGTAGTATATCCGCTATTATCAGTAGGCAAATAAGTGCCATCGTTTGTAATTGTTGCAGTTGCTTTGCCAGAGTTGCCTAATGTACAATTATTTGGGTTGGATAACTGTAAATAAAACTGCTGATCACTCTGGCGCAAACTATCTCCTTTAACTTCTACATCAACAAATGCAGGAGTGGATTGATTGGCAGCAATAGTAAGCGTTCCGGATTTAGCTGTAAAGTCAGTATTAGCTTTTGCACTTCCATCAACAGTAGTATAATCTACTGAAACCGGTTTTGAATTAGCAGCATTTAAGGTAAGATAAAAACGAAATACGCTGCTTACAGTATTACTTCTTGCCTGTGTTATATCACTTACTGTGATTACAGGTACAGATCCCTGTTGTGGTTCTACCGGATCGCTTTTTTTTGAACATGCAACGAGTGAACCCCAAAAAAGCAAAACTGAAAATATAATGTGTCTCATTTTAGTTATTTTAAGATAAAAGAGCCGGCTTTTTTAAAGCCGGCTCTTTTAAAATTTGAATTAATAAGAACGAAGCCGGAAAGTCCACCACGCTCCACCACCAATATCAACTCCCAATGTCAAAAGATTGTAGTTGCCTGCTGCAACATGTGTTGCATCAAGTATATCATAAGTAACAGACGTAGCAGGTCCGCTTGTTACTTCGCCACCATTTCTCACTTTTTGGAGCCCAATGTGCGCACCTAATCCAATTACCTTGAGTTGTCCTTTGCCTGCAGTACCTGTTCCCGGAGTAAAATCGTATTTGAAGGTTCCTGAACCCCAGGGAGCTTGTGCTGGAGTGTAATTACTTGAAGGCTGGCAGGTACCTGTGTTATCACCTAAATATCCATCTCCAAAAAAGTCACCTTTATTGTCATATTTAAAGACTTTATCAGGACCGAAAACGAACGTGTACTCATCATTAAACTCGCACGACCGGCCTGTAACATCTCCTGTACCGCTCGACCACCAGCTTCCGTCATTAGGTCCCGGACCTACTTTATATGCACCGCTATTGGGGTCTAACTTCCAGGTTCGCGAAGTGCAGCTTGTTATAAATCCGAGTGGCTTGTCATCACCGCAGGCACTGGGATCGTTTTGAGCAATAACAACATTTTTAGTAACTGAATCAATACCACCATGGGCTGCTAAATATAAAGTAACTGCATAAGTCCCTGAAAAAATAAAATTGGTTTTTGCAGAATCTCCTCTTAAAAGAGAAGTTGCAGAGCCTATCCTCCACGAAGGAATGCCAGGGGTAGCGGATTTATTTATCAACGTAATATCATTAGGATTAGCGCCAGCCACTGTCGCAAAATCTGCGTCAGGAAGAGCGCCCAAAGTACCACCATTTTCTTTTTTACAAGAAAATATACAGATAGCAGTAAACGCGGTAAGTATTAAAGCCTGAGATATATTTTTCATGATTCATTATTTTATTTAATATTAATTATATCCTGGATTTTGTTTCAGCTTTGTATTATTCAGGTCGCTGATAGGTATAGGAAGTATTTCATTTTTGCCTGCTACAAAACCTGGTAATGCTGCTGCAGCCTTGCCAGTACGCACAAGATCAAAAAAGCGATGGCCTTCTGTTGCCAGTTCCATGCGCCGTTCGTTATAAATAGCATCGAGTGAAACCGGAACACTTTGCAAACCTACCCGGGCTCTTACCGCATCTAACAATGCCTGAGCTCTTGATGAACTTCCACCGCTTTGCATAATTGCCTCCGCTTCCATCAAATATGTATCAGCAAGCCGTATTTCGATATAATCCAACTGGTAATTCAACTCCGTTGTTCCAAGTAAAGTAGTTTTGTAAGCTATTTTAGGAGCATATTTCTCTATAAAATAGCCTGTGTTGTCTGCGCCGGCTTCATAACTGGTTCCGCTTGCTTTAGCAAGACTATCTATGTTTGCACAAGTGTAAGGATAACGGGGGTCTCCCTTTATTGCGTT
>CAXUMK010000349.1:5301-5424 GCA_964251885.1 uncultured Segetibacter sp.
CCATTACATTGCCTTCAAATGCTCCCCATGCTCCCCAATCCTGCTGTGCTTTGTTTGTGTGAACTATTTCAAATATAGACTCGCTGTTGAACTTATTGTCAGGTACAAAAATAGAAGGAAAGC
>CAXUMK010000350.1:0-5422 GCA_964251885.1 uncultured Segetibacter sp.
ATTTCATCAATAAGTTTAGTGCAATCCCCTAAACCTATTGTATTCCTCAAATTTGAGATTGGGTATTCACCCTTCTTTTTAGATTTATCGGCTACTTTTTCTTCATCTTTACCAAGCAGCCTTGTTTCAAGCATTTCTGGTTTTGTAGTTTTATCCGTTAAAATCTCAGTTGTGAAAGCATTGATTACAGCCTCACCGATTTTAAGTTTTGATTTTTTCTTCAGAATTGGTACACGCCAAATATTGTACCTATCATCAATTTCAGGTAAGCCAAGTGCTGTAGCTTTATCCAAATCTATCTCTGATAACCACATAGTGGTTATTTTCTTTGCCTGGGCAACACTCGTTACCAAATATTGCCTTTGCTCCGCAACCAGTTTTTTCGAGGATTTTTCCTCTTGGGTATTATCAAGTAACTCCATCAAGATTGTATTTATACTACACGTACCGGCTTAAAGCTTCGGTTACCATTTCTTTTAAACTCTGATCGGTTTCAACCCCTTTAACTTTCAGGCGTTTCATCAGGTCTTTGGGAATCCAAACGTTTAGCTGCTGCTCCTCTTTGGAGCTGGCGGCTGGTTCTACCGGCGTAACTTTCTGTACAGGTAACTGTACGGGTTCTGTCATTACCCGGTCGGCAAAACCCTGTAATTTGTCTGCAAATGCGGTATTCTTCGCCATAGCTTAGAATTCTATAGTTATGTAAATCTATAATTCTAAATGTTACAAACCTAATGCGGTTAAAATTTCGTCCGCTAATCCGGTTATTTCCTCCTTTGCCTTTTCGTCCTCACTGGCAAAGATTCCGCTTGTGATGGCGGAACGGGTGTAGCTTACCCGATCTGCTACAGTAGTAGTTAATAGGATGGCCCCGTAACTGTTTAGAATATCCTGCACCGACTTATTAAGCCCTGTCCGGGGCTTAACCATATTTAACACTACGCCGTATTTGAGTTGTGGCCGTTTCTGTTCGGCCTGCTTCAAAAACTCAATCGTGGCTTTGATGGCCATTACATCAAAGAACCCAACTTTAGACGGGACCAAAACGAAATCTGAAACGGCGAACAGGTCAGGCAACTGATTGGTCAGATATGGGGGCGTATCAATGATGAGTATATCAAACGGCTGCTCGGTCAGGCGGCTCAACTGACCATCGAAGGGAACAAAGGCTATGCTGTCTAAATCGTCTTTGATACCGGATAGACTACCCTGTACATCTGTATCAAGTATGCCCACTTTTAACCCCTGCGCGAAACAGGCCGCAAGGTTCAGGGCCAATGTTGTTTTGCCTACTCCCCCTTTCTGATGGGCTACCGTTATGATCTTCATTGATTTAGAATTATAGATTTCTAAAGATGCAATATTATGTATTTATAGAATTATTGTAAGTTTTTTACATATAATTGTAATGTACATCATCTGTGTAAGCATAATCAATGATCCTAATTCTATCTGACGCTCACGACATTCACGCTGATTACGTGGCCGGTAAAATGCAAACTTCCGGTCTTTCGTATGTACGGCTGAACTTGGATGTAGCATCCTTAAAGCAAACTACTATCTCATATGATGGGAATGTATGGAACGTGGAAACTCCTTGCAATACGTTTACAAGTGATAATGTATCCTGCATATGGATGCGCCGGGCCTATGTTGAACTACTTTTAGAAGAAGCCAATAACACAGATACAGACTTTAAAATCTGGCGTGGCGAGTGGAATAAAACCCTTACAGGGTTATATACTTCATTGAAACAGACCCAATGGCTAAACTTCTACAGAGACGCGTACAAGGCTGAAAATAAGTATCTTCAGAGCGAAGTAGCCCAACGACTGGGTTTCATGCTACCTGCAACCATTGTATCTAATGACAAAGAGAAGCTACTTAGCTTTGCGTCGGTTCATGGTGCCGTAGTGATGAAATTAATGAATCAGGAGTTCTACAAAGCTCCTGATGGTTCATATAAAGGCTTGTACGTCAACAAACTAACTTTTGACGACTTGGCTTCTTTCGGGGATTCCTCAGAAAACCCTATAATGTTACAAAAATACACAGAGAAGGATTTTGAGGTAAGGTATACTGTCGTTGGTAATGAGCACTTTGTATGCAAAATAGACTCCCAAAAATCATCTAAAGCCAAAGTTGACTGGCGTAGATATGACTTACCACAAACACCCCATTACCAGATAGAACCACCCGAAGACATACGCGGTAAAGTAGCTCAACTTATGAGCGAGCTAAAATTAAACTACGGGGCACTTGACTTCATAGTGTGTCCTGACGGTACTTGGGTATTCTTGGAAATCAACTCTATGGGCCAGTTTCTGTGGATTGAAGACCTTACAGGTTTGAAAATATCGGAAGGTATAGTAAATTGGCTCCAGAATGCTCACATAAACTACACTGCCACATGAAAGTATTTGCCAGCAACTACTTGGAAAGCATGTCAACCGATCAAGTAGTATCTCCGTCGTTGTGGAATTGGAAACCTTTTAACACCGACATCAACAAAATATACGCTTCCGGTGGCAAGACATCTACCCGCGCTTCTACATACGCATCCGAGAGGGACAGTAACGAAGACACAGATAGACCCAACGAAGGTGCTTAGTTGCACATTTCAAAGACCCGGCGAATTATGTAACCGGGTCTTTTTCTTAGTATAGTTTCTTAACATAACATCCTTTATAAAACAATCTCCGAAAAGTACAACGTCCGGCTACCTTCTATAGAATGGCCGGACGTTGTACTTTTCGGAGATTACAACTATTTTTTAGTGAAGATGAATTCTTCTCCTCTATCCCATGCTTCCTTTGATACTTCTGGATTATTCTTAACGAACGTCCAACCTTCCAATAGCCAAAATAGCTTCTCAGTGATTACTATCATGGCTGTAGCAGCTTCTATTCTTTCTTCATCCTTTATAAACTGATCCTTTTCAGAAATATAAGCTTCAATCTTACCCTCAGCACCACCAGTTATATTAACCGAGTTGTATATATGCTTTTCACTTAAATGGATATATCCAGACGTTTCTTTGTATAGAGATTCTATACGCGGCTCAATATGTTTGAACTTCTGCACTAAGTGCGCATCAGTCAATTTTTGCTTAGGGTTGTCTTTGTCTCTCATATCTTTAATCGACGTTCCCCCCAACACATCCATAGCAAATTCATGAATGTTAACGCTAACCCGATTAGCTGCATATAGCCTGAGCAAATTATCTACTTGCAGACGTAATAAAGGGGCAGCGCATATGAAGTTTTCAGGAATCATCTTAATGAATCCATCAATCAAAGACATTGATCTTTTATAAACTGCTGTAGCAAATAAATCGAAAGGGTACATAGTCCTACTATCTGCATCCATCATTTTATACGCTCTATTAATATGTGCCTTCTTTAGCTGTTCTAATGTTGAAATTTTCTGTTTCAACGTGTTAGCTGCTGATGATTCTTTTAATGCATATACAAGTAGGATTGGTTCTTTAGTGTCTCCGTAATATTGAGTCGTTAACTCAAGCCAAATTTTTAAACTCGGGATTTGCAAATGTGATACCATACTGATAAACTCAATATCATCGGGCCGGTATTGATACAATGAGAAACTTCTTTGAGATAGCTGCTTTACCCCATCAAGAACACCTTCTTGCAAATCAGTAGACATTTTATCATATTCCAAGCGGGCTTCATCAGACCATTCTAACCTAATCGAGATTTTTTCCATCATTGATTTTGTACTCAATTTCTAGTAACTTTGTTGTCATCCCACATACCAGTAGGCAATACAATTGACTTATTTGATTTTTTCTTTAAAAGATTGGTAATCATACTGTTATCACATATAAACCGAACAAATTGTAGAAATTCTTTACAGAATCCTTCTGTCAATCTATCCAATTTTGGAAGTTGAACCACTACAGTACTATTATTCTCTAACATCTTAGGAACCTGCTGTTTTTCGCTTGAATAATGTTCTTTTAAAAAAGCAGTATTTACGATAATAGTATCTTTATTTTTCTCGAATTTTTGACCTTCAAATACAAACGTTGGCCAGTGAGTATAGAAAAATTGTTTTGGATGCTTAATAAAATTAGCCCATAAACGAATTTCATCCATTGTCTTTAAGCTTCTCTTAAATTCTTGTATCGGTTCGTATTTACTGCCAGGATCGACTTCTACAATTACAAACTCTATTCTTTCATAAAATAAGTACAACCAGAACATATAAGTATATACATAGAAATCAATTTTTTGGCCGTTTGGCTGATAGCTATCAAACCATTCAGAAATAACAGTTTGAACAAGTTGATTTAGATTCTCACCTATACAATTGTCGCAAGCGGCTTCATTACAAGTCATTTTATCCCATATCTCACAAGCGAAGGAACGGCTACCTCTGGGGTCTTCCAATAGTTGTTGCTTGAAAATATCACCACATTCTTTGTGTATCTCTAATAGCGTTTTCATAGAAAATTCGAGTAGTTAGAACAATACGCAAAATACCTATTTTATTTCATTTACGGGCAATCTTCCTAAATAGTATACAATGTTTTTTTACAAACGAAAACAGAACAATATTTGGTAACTACGGCCAAATAGACGAGCTGCGGGCCGGGTTTGCGCCCGATCTGGTCCCGCTCCTGGCGGCTTTGGCCCCTCGGTGGGGTCTATGCTCCAAAGATTGTTTGGTTCTCGCTAAGGAGTCGCCGGGGGCAACGGCCAATTTTGCAGGCGGCACTTGCAAAATTGGCCTTGTCGATTTTTAGCGGGACTGCCTGCCAATGGTATAGCCCGCTGAAAGTGATACGATACAGCCTTTGTACTGCTGCCAGCTTGAACTAAACAGGGCTGTTTTGCCAAACTGAGCAAGTAACCGAACGTCAACCTTTTTAAGGGCCGTTTGTGCGCCGGTGGTCACGCCCCAACCCGTCCGGTACTTGTTCTCAATGCCTAACCGTTCTTTCTGGTACGTGGGGAAAATCGTGTTTGGGCTTCCCTGGCTAATTTCTGTATAGTAATTACTTCTAACCTGCACATATGGCCCCAACAGTAAACTAACCGCGTTTTTTCCCTCCGTTATCGGCTCTTTGAATAAGAACAGCCCTTCTACGGTGCCGGTGGTGTTCGTGTTGGCTTGGGTGCCGTATGGGGTCTTGTCCGCTTGGCTCCAAACCACTTTATAGCCAAGCCGGTAAAGCGAAACCTTAACTTCTGGTTGCACCATAAACCGGCCAATTTGCAGGCTCTTGGCTACACCGATTTCGTAACCCGGCGTTGGTCTAAGTTGCACCTGCGGCAGTAGTGCGCCGGGTTGCTGGCCGGTAAAATCAGGCTGCGGCCCGCTGGGGGCAAATAAGCTCCTAACACCTACTCGTATCTGTACGCCCTGGGCCTGGCTGTTCAGGGCAAATAAGACCGTT